>NZ_JBXAGC010000041.1:0-27065 GCF_058793725.1 Acidovorax sp. GW835-FHT14B10 | reverse complement strand
ATGGAAGAAGGTCTGCGCTTCGCTATCCGTGAAGGCGGTCGTACCGTGGGCGCGGGCGTCGTGGCCAAGATCATTGCTTAATTCATAAGCAGAACAAGGAACTTGCCATGTCCCAGCAAAAAATCCGTATCCGCCTGAAGGCGTTTGACTACAAGCTGATCGACCAATCCGCTGCCGAGATCGTTGATACCGCCAAGCGTACCGGCGCCATCGTCAAGGGCCCCGTGCCTCTGCCGACGCGCATGAAGCGGTTCGACATCCTGCGCTCGCCGCACGTCAACAAGACCAGCCGCGACCAGCTCGAAATCCGCACGCACCAGCGTCTGATGGACATCGTGGACCCGACGGACAAGACCGTTGACGCCCTGATGAAGCTCGACCTGCCTGCTGGCGTGGACGTCGAAATCAAGCTGCAGTAATGGCTGTTGCCTGAGGGGGTGACCCCTCGGGCAATGTCTCGATAACGCGAACTTGCTTGAAAAAGCAGTTCGCGTTATACTTTAGGGCTTCGCTCGATTTGCGCCTTCAAAAGGTGTTCTGCGGGTGAAGTTTTATTAACCGTCTTTCATGCACGCGAGTGCAAACGCCGCAGCCAATTGAAGTTGTGGCGGTGGAAGTTTTGGAGAAACAAATGAGTCTGAGCAACTCCCTCGGGTTGCTGGGTCGCAAAGTGGGCATGATGCGTCTGTTCACCGATGATGGGGACGCAGTGCCTGTCACGGTGGTGGATGTGTCCAACAACCGCGTTACCCAGGTCAAAACCCAAGAGAACGATGGCTACGTGGCCCTGCAGGTCACGTTCGGTTCGCGCAAAGCATCGCGCGTGACCAAGCCAGAAGCCGGCCACCTTGCCAAGGCAGGTGTGGAAGCCGGTGAAATCATCCAGGAATTCCGCGTGACCGCAGAAACCGCCGGCAAGTATGCCGCCGGTGCTGCAGTGCCTGTGGCTGATGTTTTTGCAGTGGGCCAGAAGGTCGACGTGCAAGGCACCTCCATTGGTAAGGGCTACGCCGGTACCATCAAGCGCCACAACATGGCCTCGCAGCGCGCATCGCACGGTAACAGCCGTTCGCACAACGTGCCAGGTTCCATCGGCATGGCGCAAGACCCCGGTCGCGTGTTCCCCGGCAAGCGCATGACGGGCCACCTCGGCGACGTCACCAAGACCACGCAAAACCTCGATGTCATCCGCATCGACGAAGCGCGTCAACTGCTCTTGATCAAGGGCGCCATTCCGGGCTCCAAGGGTGGGTTCGTGACGGTGCGTCCCGCCATCAAGGCCAAATCTTCCAAAGGAGCGAACTAATGCAGCTCGAACTCCTGAATGACCAAGGCCAAGGTGCATCCAAGCTGGATGTTCCCGAAACCGTGTTCGGTCGTGAATACAACGAAGATCTGGTGCACCAGATCGTCGTGGCCTACCAGGCCAATGCACGCCAAGGCACTCGCGCCCAGAAGGACCGCGAGCAAGTCCGTCACTCGACCAAGAAGCCTTTCAAGCAAAAGGGTACGGGTAACGCACGTGCAGGTATGACTTCCTCGCCTCTGTGGCGCGGGGGTGGTCGGATTTTCCCGAACATGCCTGATGAAAACTTCACGCAGAAGATCAACAAGAAGATGTACCGCGCCGGTATGTCTGCCATCTTGTCGCAGCTGGCCCGTGAAGGTCGTCTGGCGGTGGTTGACTCGCTGAAGCTGGATTCGCCCAAGACCAAGGTCCTGGCCGACAAGTTCAAGGCGATGAACCTGCAATCGGTGATGGTGATCGCCGATGAAGTCGACGAAAACCTGTACCTGGCTTCGCGCAATCTGGTGAACGTGCTCGTCGTCGAGCCCCGTTATGCCGATCCCGTGTCGCTGGTCCGTTTCAAGAAAGTGCTCGTCACCAAGGGTGCAATCGACAAACTCAAGGAGATGTTCGCATGAGCACGCTCAAGTTTGACGAAGGTCGTCTGATGCAAGTGCTGGTCGCTCCCATCGTGTCCGAAAAGGCCACCATGGTTGCCGAGAAGTCCAATGCTGTGACGTTCAAGGTGCTGCAGAACGCTACGAAGCCAGAAATCAAGGCCGCTGTGGAATTGATGTTCAAGGTCGAGGTCAAGGGCGTTTCTGTGGTGAACACCAAAGGCAAGACCAAGCGCTTCGGCAAGACCGTTGGCCGCCGCGACAACGTTCGCAAGGCATACGTCACGCTGCAGCCAGGTCAAGAGCTGAACCTGTCTGGGGAGGCCGCGTAATCATGGCTGTCATCAAGATGAAACCCACTTCGCCCGGCCAACGTGCTGTGGTGAAGGTCACGCGTGACCACCTGTACAAGGGTGAAGCGTACGCCCCCCTGCTGGAGCCTCAGTTCCAGAAGGCCGGTCGTAACAACAACGGTCACATCACGACGCGCCACAAGGGCGGTGGTCACAAGCACCACTACCGCGTGGTCGACTTCAAGCGCAACAAGGACGGCATCGCCGCCAAGGTGGAGCGCATTGAATACGATCCGAACCGTACGGCCCACATCGCTCTGGTGTGCTATGCCGACGGCGAGCGTCGTTACATCATCGCTCCCCGTGGTCTGGAAGCCGGCGCAACGCTGATGAGCGGTTCGGAAGCTCCGATCCGTGCAGGCAACACGCTGCCTATCCGCAACATCCCCGTGGGCTCGACCATCCACTGCATCGAGCTCAAGCCCGGTGCCGGTGCCCAGATCGCCCGCTCGGCAGGTGCTTCGGCAACGCTGCTGGCCCGTGAAGGCATCTACGCCCAGGTGCGCATGCGTTCCGGTGAAGTTCGCAAGATCCACATCGAATGCCGCGCCACCATTGGCGAAGTGGCCAACGAAGAGCACAGCCTGCGCCAACTGGGCAAGGCCGGTGTGAAGCGCTGGATGGGTATTCGTCCTACGGTTCGCGGCGTCGCCATGAACCCGGTGGATCACCCTCACGGTGGTGGCGAAGGCCGCACCGGCGAAGGCCGCCATGCAGTCGATCCTTGGGGCAATCTGACCAAGGGTTATCGCACCCGTAACAACAAGCGCACACAGATCATGATCGTGTCGCGTCGCAAGAAGTAAGGGGTAACAGATGACTCGCTCTCTCAAAAAGGGTCCATTTGTTGACCATCACTTGCTGGCCAAGGTTGAAAAAGCCGTCGCCACCAAGGACAAGAAGCCAGTGAAGACCTGGTCGCGTCGCTCCATGGTTCTGCCCGAGTTCATCGGTCTGACCATCGCCGTGCACAACGGCAAGCAGCACGTACCTGTCTACGTCACCGACCAGATGGTGGGCCACAAGCTCGGCGAATTCGCCCTGACGCGCACCTTCAAGGGTCACCCCGCGGACAAAAAAGTCCAGAAGAAATAAGGAACGACCATGTCTGAAACACGTGCAGTCCTCCGGGGCGTCCGTCTGTCGGTCGACAAAGGCCGTCTGGTCGCTGATCTGATCCGCGGCAAGAAGGTGGACCAGGCCCTGAACATCCTGACGTTCACGCAGAAAAAAGCTGCGGGCATCGTCAAGAAGGTTCTGGAATCGGCGATCGCCAATGCCGAACACAACGATGGCGCCGACATCGACGAACTGAAGGTCAAGACCATCTACGTCGAGCAAGGCACCACGCTCAAGCGCTTCACCGCGCGCGCCAAAGGCCGCGGCAACCGCATCAGCAAGCCCACGTGCCATGTGTACGTGACGGTTGGTAACTGAGGCCAAGGAAGACTATGGGACAGAAAATCCATCCTACCGGCTTCCGCCTGTCGGTCAGCCGCAACTGGTCCAGCCGCTGGTACGCCAGCAACCGCGATTTCGCGGGCATGCTGGCCGAAGACATCAAGGTGCGCGAGTACCTGAAGGCCAAGTTGAAGAACGCCGCCGTGTCGCGCATCCTGATCGAGCGTCCTGCCAAGAACGCCCGCATCACCATTTACTCGGCACGTCCGGGCGTGGTGATCGGCAAGAAGGGTGAAGACATCGAGAACCTCAAGAAGGAACTCGCGTCGCGCCTGGGCGTGCCGGTCGCAGTGAACATCGAAGAAGTGCGCAAGCCTGAAATCGATGCCAAGCTGATCGCCGACAGCATCACGCAGCAGCTCGAAAAGCGCATCATGTTCCGCCGCGCCATGAAGCGCGCCATGCAGAACGCCATGCGTCTGGGTGCCCAGGGCATCAAGATCATGTCGTCCGGTCGTCTGAACGGTATCGAAATCGCGCGTTGCGAGTGGTACCGCGAGGGCCGCGTGCCACTTCACACCCTGCGTGCCGATATCGACTACGGTACCTCCGAAGCCAAGACCACCTATGGTGTGATCGGCGTCAAGGTCTGGGTCTACAAGGGTGACACCCTGGGCCGCAACGATCTGCCTGCCGTGGAAACCCCACGTCCGGAAGAAGAGCGTCGCCCACGTGGTCCGCGCCGTGATGGCCGCCCAGGTGGCGACCGTCCAGGTGCAGGCCGTGGTCCCCGCCGTCCCATGGGCGCCAACAGCGCCCCTGCCGATGGCAGCGACAAGCCCGTCGGCGCCGGTGGCGCCGATGCAACCGCCGTTAAGCGCGTTCGTAAAGTTGACGCGCCCGCTACAGCAGCGGACGGCAAAGGAGAATAAAGATGCTGCAACCTGCTCGCCGCAAATACCGCAAGGAGCAAAAGGGCCGTAATACCGGTGTCGCAACGCGGGGTGCCTCCGTTGCGTTCGGTGATTTCGGTCTGAAGTGCACCGATCGTGGCCGTCTGACGGCCCGCCAGATCGAAGCTGCACGCCGTGCGATTTCCCGTCACGTCAAGCGTGGCGGCCGTATCTGGATCCGCGTGTTTCCGGACAAGCCAATCTCTACCAAGCCCGCAGAAGTGCGTATGGGTAACGGTAAGGGCAACCCCGAGTACTACGTGGCTGAAATCCAGCCCGGCAAGATCGTTTTTGAAATCGTGGGTGTGCCTGAAGAACTGGCCCGTGAAGCGTTCCGCCTGGCTGCCGCCAAGCTGCCGCTGCGCACCACCTTTGTCAGCCGCCTGATTGGCTCGTAATTCAGGAGAACATGCAATGAAAGCTACTGAACTGCGCCAAAAAGACGTTGCCGGCATCGAAACTGAAATCAAGGCCTTGCAAAAAGCCCATTTCGGTCTGCGCATGCAGAAGGCTACGCAACAGCTGGGTAACACCAACACGCTGCGTACCACCCGTCGCGACATCGCTCGCGCCAAGACCATTCTTGCTGAAAAGCAAGCCGCCAAGTAAGGAGCCATCATGACGGAACCTAAAAAATCCCTCAAGCGCACCTTGATTGGCAAGGTGGTCAGCGACAAGCGTCAAAAAACCGTGACGGTGCTGGTCGAGCGCCGCGTGAAGCACGAGCTCTACGGCAAGATCGTTGCCAAGTCGAGCAAGTACCACGCCCACGACGAAAACGGTGACTTCCATCTCGGCGACGTGATCGAAATCACCGAGAGCCGTCCGCTCTCCAAGACCAAGAACTGGGTTGCGACCCGTCTGGTGCAAAAGGCCGGCCTGCTCTAAGCCCTAACGGCGCAAGCCTGCAAGGACCTTCAAAACGACCCACAATGTGGGTCGTTTTGCTTTGTGGGGTGCACATTGCACCCCGGCGGACTGTCCCAGTTTCTTGGAGATGAACATGATCAAAGTCGGTGATACCCTGCCTGCCACCACCCTGATGGAATACGCGGAAGTCGAGGGCGAAGGCTGCAGCATTGGCCCCAACCCCGTGCCCGTGGACAAGGCCACTGCCGGCAAGACCATTGCGCTGTTTGCCCTGCCTGGTGCCTTTACGCCCACCTGCTCGGCCAAGCATGTGCCCGGTTATCTGGCGAAAGCCGCCGAGTTCAAGGCGGCTGGCGTGGACGAGATCTGGTGCGTGAGCGTCAACGATGCCTTTGTGATGGGCGCCTGGGCCCGCGACCAAAAGACCGGCGGCAAGGTGCGCATGCTGGCCGACGGTGATGCCGCCTTCGCCAAGGCCACGGGCCTGACGCTGGACCTGACGGGCAAGGGCCTGGGGCTGCGCAGCAACCGCTATTCGATGCTGGTGCGCGACGGCAAGGTCGTCACGCTCAATATCGAAGCGCCTGGCCAGTTTGCCGTGAGCGACGCCGACACGTTGCTGGCGCAAGCCAAGGGTTGAGGGTCGCTATAAAGTCAATAGCTACCAGCGCCGATTTATAAGCGCTGGCAGTCTATTTTCCTCAAAGAATATTCGCCTTGAGGTAATGGGCCCCGGCAATGGGGTTGTGGTAGTAGGGCGGAATGTCCTCGAAGCCGAGGTCGGCATACAGGGCCCGCGCGGATTCCATGTCGTCCAGCGTGTCGAGCAGCACGCAGGCATAACCTTTTGCCCGGGCCGCATCCAGCGTGGCCTCGGCCAGTTGCCGGCCCAGGCCAAAACCCCGAAACGCCTTGCGCACATACAGGCGTTTCATTTCAGCGGCATTGGGATAGTCTGCCGCGTCCAGCGGACGCAATGCGCAGCAGCCGGCAATGGCCCCATCGACCTCGGCCAGCAGCAACTCCCCGCGCGGTGGGGCATATTCACCTGGCAGCTGCGCCAGTTCGGTCTCGAAACCCTGAAAGCACAGGTCGATGCCGAGGCTATCGGCATATTCTCGGAAGATGGCGCGCACCGCATCCAGCTCATGGGGGAGGGACGGGGTCAGCAGGGTGACAGGTAGCTTTTCCACAACGCAGGCTGGCTGATTCAAAGGAACAGTGTAGCGGCACCTCCCGAAGCCACCTTTTCACCCATCACCCCTCATGCGGCCGTGACATCCCGCGCGGCACCAGCACCCAAGGTCAGGACGGAGAATGTCGCCAGCCCGAGGGCCATGGCACCATACTCCTGTCGTAGATGCCAGACTGGGGGAGGGCGATGAACAGGTCAGGATGCTGAAAGCTGTAAAATTTATAGCGTCTTGCGCTTGCCTCTTATGCGCAAAAACCTGTTGGATGGAAACACGCCTTTGGCGTCTGGCGTGGGAACCCGTGCCGGATCAGGTCTCGGCCAGCAGCTTTTCGATCAGCCGGTGCAGTTCTGGGAAGTCAGGGGCACCGACATAGCTCTTCACGATCTCGCCGCGCTTGTTCACGATGAACGTCGAGGGCGTCAGGCGCACATCGCCCCAGGCCTTGGCCACCGCGCCCGTGTTGTCGAGCGCCACCTTGAACGGCAGCTTGCGCGATTCGGCAAAGTTCACCACGTAGCTGGGCGGGTCGTAGCTCATGGCCACGGCCAGGGTGTCGAAGCCCTGGGGGTGGAATTTGTTGTGGGTGGCGATGATTTCGGGCATTTCCGCCACGCAGGTGGTGCAGCTGGTGGCCCAGAAATTGACCAGCGTCACCTTGCCGCGCAGATCGGCGGTGGTCTGGCGGGAGCCGTCCAGCAGCACAAACGTGGATTCCGGTGCCGCCGAGCGCCCGGCGTCCAGATACACCCATGCGCCCACGCCCGCGAAAGCCACCAATGCGGCGCCGACTGCCCAATGCTTGATACCCATGACATCCTCATCCAAAAAAGCGGTGGGCAAGCGCCCAAGCCCGCATTGTGCAGGACTGCCTGCACCGACAACTCCGCAGCCCTTTATGACCCTGGAAGATAGACCGCGTCGCGCCATAAAAGTTCGCACCTCCTGGCGCGCAATCGCCTTGCGAGCATGCGCTGTTGCCCATAATCGGGCCATGAACCGGACATTGCCCTGGGCTGCGGCCCTGCTGCTGGCGGCATGCAGCCCCGCCCTGAACTGGCGCAGCGTGCCGCTAGCCGGCGCTGCGCTCACGGCGACCCTGCCGTGCAAGCCCGACCACGCCACGCGCACCGTGGAAATGGCCGGTGCGTCGGTGGAACTGGCCATGGCAGGCTGCGAAGCCGACAGTGCCACGTTTGCCATCTCGCACACCGCGCTGCCCGATCCCGCCCGCGCCGATGCCGCGCTGGTGCACTGGCGGGCAGCGGTGCTGGCGCGCCTGGAGGCCGCCACCGTGCTCTCCGAGCAGCCGTTTGCGTTCGCGGGCACGCTGCCATTGCCGTCCTCGGTGCGCCTGGTGGCGCAGGGCAGGCGCGCGGATGGCTCGGCGGTGACGGTGCAGGGCGTGTGGTTTGCGCGCGCGGTGGGCCCGCAGGTACGGCTGTACCACGCGGTGGTGTACACCGCCCAGCCCCGGCCGGATGTGGCCAGCGCCCTATTTGCCGGCCTGAATTGACTGTCGGCCCGATGCCGTTGCGCGCTGCCATCGGGCTGACCGTGGTGGGCTCCTTTCGGCCCGCCATAATGCAAGGCAAACCATCACACCATGAGCACCAGCATTCTCATCATTGCCCACGCCCCGCTGGCCCATGCCTTGCGTGAATGTGCGCTGCACGTGTTTGCCGATTGTGGCGCCAGTGTGGCGGCGCTGGACGTACAGCCCAACGCGGCGCCTGAAGCCAGCCTGGCCCAGGCACGCTGCCTGCTGGAGCAGCTGGGCACCCATTCCACGCTGGTGCTGACCGACCTGTTTGGCGCCACGCCCTGCAATATCGCCCAGCGCCTGGTGGACGGCGTGGGCTCGCGCCTTGTCGCGGGCGTGAACCTGCCCATGCTGCTGCGTGCCGTGAGCTATCGCGCTGAGCCCCTCGATGCCGTGGTGGCCCGCGCTGTCGTGGGCGGCACCCAGGGGGTGATGCAGGTGGCCATTGCAGCGCCGCAGAACCAGACTCGACGAAACACCCATGACCAAGACCCGCACGACCATCAACAATAAGCTGGGCCTGCATGCCCGGGCGTCTGCCAAGCTGACCAAGCTGGCAGGCAGCTTTCCCTGCGATGTTTTCATGAGCCGGGGCGATCGCCGCATCAATGCCAAGAGCATCATGGGCGTGATGATGCTGGCCGCGGGCATGGGCACCGAGATTGAAATCGAGACCATTGGCGAGCGCGAACAGGAGGCCATGGATGCGTTGCTCGCGCTGATCGCCGACAAGTTTGGCGAAGGGGAATGACGGTGGGCCCCCTGCGCCCTGATCGCGCGGGAGGCGGTCCCTCCGGGGTGCGCGAGGGCTGACGCGGTGGTTGAACGCTTGCCAAAAAAGGATCTTCGATGACGTTTTCCGTCCACGGTCTTGCAGTTGCACGGGGCATCGCCATCGGCCGGGCCGTGCTGGTGGCGTCAAGCCGCGTGGATGTGGCGCACTATTTCATCCAGCCAGAGCAGGTGGCGGCGGAAATCGAGCGGGTGCGCCAGGGGCGCAACGCGGTGGCCGAGGAGTTGCAGCGGCTGCAGGCCGATATGCCGCACGATGCGCCACCCGAGCTGGCCGCGCTGCTGGACGTGCACCTGATGCTGCTGCAGGACGAGATGCTCACCGGCGGGGTCAAGCACTGGATCTCCGAGCGCCTGTACAACGCCGAATGGGCGCTGACCACGCAGTTCGAACTGATTGCGCGCCAGTTCGACGAGATGGAGGACGACTATCTGCGCGAACGCAAGGCCGACCTGGAGCAGGTGGTCGAGCGCATCCTGCGCTACATGAAGGGCGTGGCCAGCCCCGTGGCGCCGCCTGTCAGCAGCCCGCGCAAGACCCCGCAGGACCTGCTGCTCGACGACACGGTCGATGTGCCGCTGGTGCTGGTGGCGCACGACCTGTCCCCGGCCGACATGCTGCAATTCAAGCAGAGCGTGTTCGCCGGCTTCGTGACCGACGTGGGCGGCAAGACCTCGCACACCGCCATCGTGGCGCGCAGCATGGACATCCCGGCCGTGGTGGGGGCGCGTGCGGCCAGCCAGCTGGTGCGCCAGGACGACTGGGTCATCATCGACGGCGATGCCGGGGTGATGATCGTCGACCCATCGCCCATCATCCTGGCCGAATACGGCTTTCGCCAGCGCCAGGTGGCGCTGGAGCGCGAGCGCCTGGCACGCCTGCGCCATACGCCCGCCATCACCATCGATGGCCACAAGATCGAATTGCTGGCCAACATCGAGCAGCCCGGTGATGCCGCCGCTGCCGTGCGCGCGGGCGCCGTGGGCGTGGGCCTGTTTCGCAGTGAATTCCTGTTCATGGGCAAAAATGGCAACCTGCCCGGTGAAGACGAGCAGTACCGCGCGTACTGCGAGGCGATTGACGGCATGCAGGGCCTGCCGGTCACCATCCGCACCATCGATGTGGGCGCCGACAAACCGCTCGACAAGGGGGGCAAGGACACGCACCTGAACCCTGCGCTGGGCCTGCGCGCCATTCGCTGGAGCCTGGCCGATCCGTCCATGTTCCGCAACCAGCTGCGCGCCGTGCTGCGCGCGGCGGCCTATGGCCAGGTGAAGCTGCTGTTTCCGATGCTGGCGCACCGCCATGAAATCGAGCAGACGCTGGCCCAGGTCGAACTGGCGCGTGCCGAACTCGACACCCGGGGCGTGCCCTACGGCCCGGTGCAGCTGGGTGCCATGATCGAGGTGCCGGCGGCCGCGCTGATGGTGCGCAGATTCCTCCAATATTTCGATTTCCTGTCCATCGGCACCAACGACCTTATCCAGTACACGCTGGCCATCGACCGCACCGACGAGGCCGTGGCCCACCTGTATGACCCGCTGCACCCCGCTGTGCTGCGCCTGGTGGCCGATGTGATTGCCGAGGGCGAGCGCCAGGGCAAGAGCGTGTGCGTGTGCGGCGAAACGGCGGGCGATGTGACCATGACGCGCCTGCTGCTGGGGCTGGGGCTGCGCAGCTTCTCCATGCACCCGGCGCAGATCCTGGCCGTGAAGCAGGAAATCCTGCGGGCCGACACCCGCAAGCTGGCACCATGGGCGCAGCAGGTGCTCGCAGGCGACGAGCCCGCCGCGCTGCTGGTGTCATAGCGCATTTCATCGGCTATCGAACATATAGCGGCTAGCGCTTTGCGGATGGGCGCGAGAGGCCCATTTCCCTTGAAATGCCCGGTCAGCGCGACCGCATCCCCATCACCGCCGCGCCGATGATCATCACCGTGGCCAGCGCAATGCTCCAGCTGAAGGGGCGGCCGCTCACCACCAGCAGCAGCGCGGTGGATGCCAGCGGTGTGATATAGCTCAGGATGCCGATGTGCCGTGCATCCCCGAGCTTGAGCGCCTTGTCCCACAGAAAGAACGAGGCCCCCAGCGGCCCCAGGCCCAGCACTGCCAGCAGTGCCCAGTCCCGCGGCTGCAGCGCCACGGCAGGCTCCAGCACGGCATGGCACAGCAGCGAGAGCGCGCCCGACACCAGGCCAAACAGACCGATGGCCGTGGTCGGAAAGGCGGCCGCGCGCTTGGTCAGCAGCGAATAGGTTGCCCAGATGAATGCCGCCGCCAGCGCGGGCAGGTAGCCCCAGGCCAGTGTGCCGCTCAGCTCGCGCCCGCCCACGATGGCAATCGCCGCACCGCCAAAACCCAGCAGCGCCGCCAGCACATGCGGCAGGCGCAGCGCCACGCCGGGCAGCACCACGGGCGCCAGCACCACGATGAACAGCGGCCACAGGTAGTTGACCAGGTTGGCCTCGACCGGCGGCGCGTGGCGCAGCGCGATGAACAGCAGGAAGTGGTAGGCAAACAGGCCATACACCCCCAGCGCCAGCGTGCGCGCAGGAATGCGCCACTGCGACGGGTCGCGCAGCACAAGCGGCCACGCGGGCACGCTGCCGATGATGAGCGCGATGCCCGTGAGCAGAAACGGTGGAACATGGGTGAGCGACACGCCCAGCGAGGCGAGCGAGGCCCACAGCGCGATGGCGCCCAGGGCATACAGATTGGCTTGCATGCACCGACTATAGGCGGTGCGAGGTGCTGCAATGCTTGGCGGCGCCGAGAGAATGCGAGCCCGGCGGGCTGCGTTCTGGTGCCGTGCTTACACGCCGGCGGCGTGCGCCTGCTGGTCCGCGTGGTAGCTGCTGCGCACCATGGCGCCCACGGCCGCGTGGCTGAAACCCATTTTGTAGGCCTCTTGCTCGAACATCTTGAAGGTGTCGGGGTGCACGTAGCGGCGCACGGGCAGGTGGCTGTTGCTGGGCGCCAGGTACTGGCCGATGGTCAGCATGTCGATGTCGTGCGCGCGCATGTCGCGCATCACCTGCAGGATCTCTTCGTCGGTTTCGCCCAAGCCCACCATGATGCCGCTCTTGGTCGGCACATGGGGGTGCAGGGCTTTGAACTTCTTGAGCAGGTTCAGGCTGAACTGGTAGTCGGAGCCCGGGCGGGCTTCCTTGTACAGGCGGGGCGCGGTCTCCAGGTTGTGGTTCATCACGTCGGGCGGTGCGGCCTTGAGGATTTCGAGCGCACGGTCGTCGCGGCCGCGGAAGTCTGGCGTGAGGATCTCGATCTGCGTGGCGGGCGAGAGCTCGCGGATGCGCTGGATGCACTCCACGAAGTGGCCGCTGCCGCCGTCGCGCAGGTCGTCGCGGTCCACGCTGGTGATGACCACATATTTGAGCTTGAGTGCGGCAATGGTCTTGGCCAGGTTCAAAGGCTCGTCCTTGTCCAGCGGGTCGGGGCGGCCGTGGCCCACGTCGCAGAACGGGCAGCGGCGCGTGCATTTGTCGCCCATGATCATGAAGGTGGCCGTGCCCTTGCCAAAGCACTCGCCGATGTTGGGGCACGAGGCCTCTTCGCACACGGTGTGCAGCTTGTGCTCGCGCAGGATCTCCTTGATCTCGTAGAAGCGCGTGGTCGGGCTGCCGGCTTTCACCCGGATCCACTCGGGCTTCTTGAGCACTTCACCCCGTTCCACCTTGATGGGAATGCGCGACAGCTTGGCTGCAGCCTTCTGCTTGGCCAGAGGGTTGTAGGCTTCGGTGGATTGTGCTTCGCGAACGACTTCAGGGGTGCTCATGGCGTGTGGACAGCGTGTGGAGGTCAGGGAGCGAGGCGAATGCTGAGCTGCTGGCCCAGCACCTGCGCGGCTTCTTCCCAGGTGGTGTGGACCCCGATTGTAGAAAGGTCGACGGTTTTCAATCCTGCGTAACCGCAAGGGTTGATGCGTTCATAGGGTTCCAGATCCATCGCCACATTGAGCGCCACGCCGTGGTAGGTGCAGTGCCGGCTGACCTTGATGCCCAGGGCGGCAATCTTGCCCAGGCCATCGAAGTCGGGCACGGGGGGGGCGTTGCCGGTGCGCTTTTGCGGACGCTGGGGCAGCAACGCATGGCTGTGCGGGTCATCCAGGCGCACATAGATCCCGGGGGCGCCGCCCACGCGGTGGCCCGTCACGCCAAAATGCGCCAGCGTGCGGATCACGGCCTCTTCCATGCGAAAGACGTATTCCTTGACAAAGTAGCCGGCGCGCTGCAGGTCGATCAGCGGATACGCCACCACCTGGCCTGGGCCATGGAAGGTGACCTGCCCGCCGCGATTGGTTGCCACCACCGGAATATCGCCCGGGTGGAGTATGTGATCGTTTTTTCCTGCAATACCTTGGGTGTAAAGCGGATCATGCTCGCAAATCCAGAGCAAATCGGGGTTCTCGGAGGTGCGGCAGGCGGTGTAGTCCTGCATGGCTTGCACGGTAGCGGTGTAATCGACCCGGCCCAGCCTGCGGATGTCGATGGCCATGCCTTACAGCACCACTTTGACCAGGGGGTGGGACGACAGGGCCCGATACAGGCCATCGAGCTGCTCGCGGCTGGTGGCGGTGATGGTGATGGTGACGCCGAGATAATTGCCGGCGCGGCTGTCGCGCAGTTCAATCGTGGCGGCGTCGAAGGTCGGGTCGAACTGGCGGGCCAGCTCGGTGACTGCATGCACGAAGCCGTCCACCTTGGCGCCCATGACCTTGATCGGAAACCTGGAGGGGTATTCAATCAGCGAGTCTTTGCGCGGATCGTTGGCCTGGCGGTCGATGCCGTTTGCGGGCGGTAGGGTGGAAGATGTCATGGTGCTGAGGATCGTGGTTTCTGCTGCGGATTCAATAGCTGGCAGCGCTTTGGCATTGTGCGCTACATGCCTCGCAAGGGCATAAGGATGGTTGGTCGAATTTGCGCCGGTTGGGCGCGCGCAAGGTGTGGCGAGTCCAGGCATGGTCGTTGGTGCATCACCACAACGGCGCGCACCCAGCATCGATCCTGGCCCCGGGATACAGGTTTTTTGTCTTGCCTCACGGGTTTTTACTTATAATTAGAGGCTTTGTAAATTTCTGGTCTTTAACGCGGGCGTCATTGAACAATGAAAACAATCGCGCCAGAGACTGAATCTGAGGCTGAAGCATCTGACTTCAAGCCCCTGACGGCCCAAGAGGCTGAACAGTGGCGCAGTCGCCATCCTCCCATTTCGGTGGGGAAGGTGGTGGCGGGTCAGGCGCTGGTTGGAATGCTGGTGGCCCTGGGGGCCTGGATTTTGACGGGCAGGGCGTCAGTGGGCTGGTCTGCGGCCTATGGTGCCTTGGCGGTGGTGGTTCCGGCTGCGCTGTTTGCCCGTGGTGTGTTTCGCCGCAAGGCGTCCGCCAATCCGCGGGCGGCCATGGTGGCGTTCTTTGGCTGGGAAATCGCCAAGATCGTGTTGACAGTGGCGCTGCTGGCAGCGGCCCCCCGGCTGGTGCCGGGATTGAGCTGGATTGCCTTGCTGGTGGGCATGGTGATCACAATGAAAACGTACTGGGTGGCACTTTGGGTGCGGCCCGGTGTCCGAAAAACCGATTGATAGAGAGAAGAGTTGTCCGATGGCCGCAGAAGCGCACGCTCCGACTGCAAGTGAATACATCGTTCACCACCTGCAGCATCTTCAAAACATCAACCAGACCAAGATTGTCGACTTCACCGTCTTCAACTATGACTCCATCATCGTGGGGTTGGTTCTGGGTGCTCTCACGCTTTTGATTCTCTGGTCGGCCGCCCGCAAGGCGACTTCCGGTGTTCCTGGTCGCTTTCAGGCGGCCGTGGAAATTCTGGTCGAGATGGTGGATAACCAGGCCAAGGCCAACATCCACAACGCCGAAAGCCGCAAGTTCATCGCGCCGCTGGGTCTGACGGTGTTCGTCTGGATCTTCCTGATGAACTTCATGGACATGCTGCCTGTGGATGCGCTGCCCGCCCTCTGGGCCCAAATCTACGGTGCGGCCGGTCACGATCCAAGCCATGCCTACCTGCGCGTCGTCCCGACCGCCGATCTGTCCACCACCCTTGGTCTTGCTTTTGCCGTGCTGGTCCTGCGCTTCTGGTACAGCGTGAAGGTCAAGGGCGCGGGCGGCTGGGCGCACGAACTGGTGTCCGCTCCGTTCGGTACCAGCAAGAATCCCATCTTCGCCCTGATCCTGGGCGTGGTGAACCTGCTCATGCAGATCATTGAATATGTGGCCAACACCGTCTCCCATGGCATGCGGTTGTTCGGCAACATGTACGCTGGCGAACTGGTGTTCATGCTGATTGCCCTGATGGGTGGTGCGGCTGCGCTGTCGCTGTCGGGTGTGCTGCTGCCTGTGGGCCACGTCATTGCTGGCACCATCTGGACGCTGTTCCACATTCTGGTGATCACCTTGCAGGCATTCATCTTCATGATGCTGGCACTGATCTACCTTGGTCAGGCGCACAACGCGCACTAAGTTTCCCTTTCGTTTTTCTTTCCCTTAACTTTTCTTTCTTAACTCAGGAGTCATCATGGAAAACATTCTCGGTCTCGTCGCTCTGGCTTGTGGTCTGATCGTTGGTCTGGGCGCTATCGGCGCGTCCATCGGCATCGCACTGATGGGCGGCAAGTTCCTCGAATCGTCGGCCCGTCAGCCCGAACTGATCAACGAACTGCAAACCAAGATGTTCATCTTGGCGGGTCTGATCGACGCGGCTTTCCTGATCGGCGTGGCTATCGCTCTGCTGTTCGCATTCGCCAACCCCTTCGCTTCGACGTTCTTGGCCAACCTGCCCAAGTAAGTCCCGTTCAACGCCACTCTAGAAAGGTGTTGCCGTGAGTATCAATGCGACCCTGTTCGTTCAGGCCATTGTCTTCCTGATCCTGGTGTGGTTCACGATGAAATTCGTGTGGCCACCGATCGCGAAGGCGCTGGATGAGCGAGCCCAGAAAATCGCCGATGGCCTCGCCGCTGCCGACCGTGCCAAATCCGAGCTAACCGCTGCCAACCAGCGTGTCGAGAAGGAGCTGTCGCAGGCGCGCAACGAAACGGCCTCGCGTCTTGCGGACGCCGACCGTCGTGCCCAGGCCATCGTGGAAGAGGCCAAGGCCCGCGCCACCGAGGAAGGCAACAAGATTGTTGCTGCTGCCCGCGCCGAAGCCGAGCAGCAAACGGTTCAAGCCCGCGAATCCCTGCGTGAGCAGGTGGCAGCACTGGCCGTCAAGGGTGCCGAGCAGATTCTCCGCAAGGAAGTCAATGCCGGTGTCCATGCCGATCTGCTCAACCGCCTCAAGACCGAGCTGTAAGGGGACATCATGGCTGAACTCGCCACCATTGCACGCCCTTACGCCGATGCCTTGTTCAAGGCTGCTACGGCGGGTGCGGGCGTCGATCTGGGCAGCACTGCTGCCTGGGTGGATGAACTGGCGGCGATTGCCGCCAACCCCCAGTTGCGCCAGCTGGCAGACAACCCCAAGGTGACGGCGAACCAGGTATTTGACGTCTTCACGGGTGTGGCGCGGTCTGCGCTGCCCGACATGGCGAAGAATTTCCTGCGCACGGTCATCGACAACGGGCGTCTCAATGCGCTCCCCGAAGTGGCTGCGCAGTTTCGCGCCCTCGTGAATCGCCGCAGCGGCTCTTCGGATGCCGTGGTGTACAGCGCCTTTCCCATGGATGGTGCGGCACTGGTTGAGGTCGGTGTTGCGCTGGAAAAGCGTTTCGGCCGCAAGCTCAATCTCACCGTGCAGCAGGATGAATCCCTGATCGGTGGCATTCGCGTAGTGGTGGGTGACGAGGTGCTGGACACTTCGGTCAAGGCCCGTCTTGAACAAATGAAAGCGGCCCTCACCGCATAACGCGGCGAGGTCTTCGCGAACCAAAGAAAGAAGGAAAGAGTCATGCAACTCAATCCCGCAGAAATTTCTGAACTCATCAAGAGCCGCATCGAAGGGCTGGCCGCCAGCAGCGACATCCGCAACCAGGGCACCGTGGTGTCCGTGTCTGACGGTATCGTGCGCGTCCATGGCCTGTCGGACGTGATGCAGGGCGAAATGCTGGAGTTCCCCGCCACCAAGGACGGGCAGCCCTCCTACGGTCTGGCCCTGAACCTCGAGCGCGACTCCGTCGGCGCCGTGATTCTGGGCGAGTACGAGCACATCTCCGAAGGCGACACCGTCAAATGCACGGGCCGCATTCTGGAAGTGCCGGTGGGTCCCGAGCTGGTCGGCCGTGTGGTGAACGCCCTGGGTCAGCCTATCGACGGCAAGGGTCCCATCCATGCCAAGCTCACCGACGTGATCGAAAAGGTCGCTCCGGGCGTGATCGCCCGTAAATCGGTGGACCAGCCCCTGCAGACCGGCCTGAAGTCGATCGACTCCATGGTGCCTGTGGGCCGAGGCCAGCGCGAGCTGATCATCGGTGACCGCCAGACCGGCAAGACGGCAGTGGCCATCGACGCCATCATTGCCCAGAAGGGCCAGGGCGTGACCTGTATCTACGTTGCCATCGGTCAGAAGGCTTCGTCGATCAAGAACGTGGTGCGCGCACTGGAACAAGCCGGTGCCATGGAATACACGATCGTGGTGGCCGCGTCGGCCTCCGAATCGGCTGCCATGCAGTACGTGTCGGCCTACTCGGGTTGCACGATGGGTGAATATTTCCGTGACCGTGGCGAAGATGCGCTGATCGTGTACGACGACCTGTCCAAGCAGGCCGTGGCTTACCGCCAGGTTTCGCTGCTGCTGCGCCGTCCACCAGGCCGTGAAGCCTACCCTGGCGACGTGTTCTATCTCCACAGCCGTCTGCTGGAGCGTGCTGCTCGCGTGAACGCCGACTATGTCGAAGCTTTCACCAAGGGCGCCGTGAAGGGCAAGACCGGTTCGCTGACCGCACTGCCGATCATCGAAACGCAAGCGGGTGACGTGTCCGCTTTCGTGCCTACCAACGTGATTTCGATCACCGACGGCCAGATCTTCCTGGAAACCAGCCTGTTCAACGCCGGTATCCGTCCCGCCATCAACGCCGGTATCTCGGTGTCGCGCGTGGGTGGTGCTGCCCAGACCAAGCTGGTAAAGAACCTGTCCGGCGGTATCCGTACCGACCTGGCCCAGTACCGTGAACTGGCCGCGTTTGCGCAGTTTGCTTCCGACCTGGACGAAGCCACCCGCAAGCAACTCGACCGCGGTGCCCGCGTGACCGAACTGCTCAAGCAGGCACAGTACAGCCCGCTGTCCATCTCGCTGATGGCCGCCACGCTGTTCGCTGTGAACAAGGGCTTCATGGACGACATCGATGTCAAGAAGGTTCTCGACTTCGAACACGGCCTGCACCAGTTCCTGAAGACCAGCTACGCCGCACTGCTGGCCAAGCTGGAACAGGCCAAGGCCATGGACAAGGACGCAGAAGCCGAATTGACCGCAGCGATCGCCGCGTTCAAGAAGTCGTTCGCTTAAACCGGACGAGGAGCCATCATGGCAGCAGGCAAGGAAATACGCGGCAAGATCAAATCGGTGGAAAACACCAAGAAGATCACCAAAGCCATGGAGATGGTGGCTGCATCCAAAATGCGCAAGGCGCAGGACCGGATGCGTGCCGCCCGTCCCTACAGCGAGAAGATCCGCAACATTGCAGCCAACCTCGGCCACGCCAACCCCGAATACGTGCATCCGTTCATGAAAGTGAACGATGCCAAGGTGGCGGGCATGATTGTGGTGACGACCGACAAGGGCCTGTGCGGCGGCATGAACACCAACGTGTTGCGTGCCGTGACGACCAAGTTGCGTGAGCTGCAGAGCGCTGGCGTGTCCACCGAGGCCGTGGCCATTGGCAACAAGGGTTTGGGTTTCCTGAACCGTGTCGGCGCCAAGGTGGTTTCGCATGCGACGGGTCTGGGCGACACGCCCCATCTGGACAAGCTGATTGGTCCGGTGAAGGTGCTGCTCGATGCTTATGCAGAAGGCAAGATCAACGCGGTGTACCTGAGCTACACCAAGTTCATCAACACCATGAAGCAGGAATCGGTGGTGGAGCAGTTGCTCCCCCTGTCGTCCGAGCAGATGCATGCCGAGAAGACGGAGCATGGCTGGGACTACATTTACGAGCCCGATGCGCAGAGCGTCATTGACGAGCTGCTGGTCCGTTATGTCGAGTCCCTGATCTACCAGGCGGTTGCGGAAAACATGGCGTCCGAGCAGTCGGCACGCATGGTGGCCATGAAGGCCGCCACCGACAACGCCGGCAGCGTCATTGGCGAGTTGAAGCTGGTCTACAACAAGACGCGCCAGGCAGCGATCACGAAAGAACTTTCGGAAATCGTGTCCGGCGCCGCTGCTGTGTAAGCAGCTCAACCAACATCTAAATTGGAGCGAAAAATGGCTCAAGTGCAAGGCAAGATTGTTCAATGTATCGGCGCTGTGGTGGACGTTGAGTTCCCCCGCGACCAGATGCCCAAGATTTACGACGCTCTGAAGCTCGAAGGTTCGTCCCTGACGCTGGAAGTGCAGCAGCAGCTGGGCGATGGCATCGTGCGTACCATTGCGCTCGGTTCTTCCGACGGTCTGCGCCGCGGCATCATGGTGACCAACACCGGCAACCCCATCACCGTGCCCGTGGGCAAGGCGACGCTGGGTCGCATCATGGACGTGCTGGGCGCGCCCATCGACGAACGGGGCCCTGTCAGCCAAGACCTGACCGCATCCATCCACCGCAAGGCCCCTGCGTACGACGAGCTGTCGCCTTCGCAAGAGCTGCTGGAAACCGGCATCAAGGTGATCGACCTGGTCTGCCCGTTCGCCAAGGGCGGCAAGGTGGGTCTGTTCGGCGGCGCCGGCGTGGGCAAGACCGTGAACATGATGGAACTCATCAACAACATCGCGAAGGCCCACTCGGGTTTGTCGGTGTTCGCTGGTGTGGGCGAGCGTACCCGCGAAGGGAACGACTTCTACCATGAAATGGCCGATTCCGGCGTGGTGAACCTGGAGAAGCTCGAAGAGTCCAAGGTTGCCATGGTGTACGGCCAGATGAACGAGCCCCCAGGCAACCGTCTGCGCGTGGCCCTGACCGGTCTGACCATCGCGGAATCCTTCCGTGACGAAGGCCGTGACGTGCTGTTCTTCGTGGACAACATCTACCGCTACACGCTGGCCGGTACCGAAGTGTCCGCTCTGCTGGGTCGTATGCCTTCCGCCGTGGGCTACCAGCCTACGCTGGCCGAAGAAATGGGCCGCCTGCAAGAGCGTATTACGTCCACCAAGGTCGGTTCGATCACCTCCATCCAGGCCGTTTACGTGCCAGCCGATGACTTGACCGACCCCTCGCCAGCCACAACGTTTGCCCACCTGGACTCCACCGTGGTGCTGTCGCGCGACATCGCTTCGCTGGGTATCTACCCCGCCGTGGACCCGCTGGACTCCACCAGCCGCCAGCTGGACCCGAACGTCGTGGGTGAAGACCACTACACCACGGCGCGCGCCGTGCAGGGCACGCTGCAGCGCTACAAGGAACTGCGCGACATCATCGCCATTCTGGGCATGGACGAACTGGCGCCTGAAGACAAGCTGGCCGTGGCCCGTGCGCGCAAGATCCAGCGTTTCCTGTCGCAGCCTTTCCACGTGGCCGAAGTGTTCACGGGTTCGCCTGGCAAGTACGTTCCGCTGTCGGAAACCATCCGTGGTTTCAAGATGATCGTGAATGGCGAGTGTGATCACCTGCCAGAGCAGGCGTTCTACATGGTCGGCACCATTGACGAAGCCTTCGAAAAGGCCAAGAAGGTGGCCTGATTGCGCAATGGCTGACCGGTTCCGGCCGGCCAGCCTTTCGCCAATCCTGCCAACCCTCTTTTCCCAGGAGCAATGATGAACACCATCCACGTCGATGTGGTCAGTGCCGAAGAGTCCATCTTCTCCGGTGAAGCGCGCTTTATTGCGCTGCCCGGCGAAGCGGGCGAACTGGGTGTGTACCCACGCCACACTCCGCTGATCACGCGCATCAAGCCCGGCTCGGTGCGCATTGAAATGGCCGATGGCAGCGAAGAGTTTGTTTTCGTGGCCGGCGGCATTCTGGAAGTTCAGCCCGACTGCGTGACCGTGTTGTCCGACACCGCCATCCGTGGCAAGGATCTGGACGACGAGAAGGCCAATGCTGCCAAGGCTGCTGCAGAAGAAGCCCTGAAAAACGCCAAGAGCGAGATCGATCTGGCCAAGGCGCAATCCGAACTGGCCGTCATGGCCGCGCAGATCGCCGCCTTGCGCAAGTTCCGCCAGAAGCGGTGAGTTGACCTTTCGGTTGATCGCCCATGAAAAAACCCGGCTTGGCCGGGTTTTTTCATGGGCACTTTGCAATCCACGGCAAAGCATGCCGTGATGCACCCAGGTCACTGGATATGCGGTTCGTCGGGCAATTCGTTGGGGCGATCCCTGCTGGCGCGGATGGGGAAATGGCGGCACAGCAGTGCTGTCACCTCGTCCACGGCCTGATCCAGACCCTGTTCGAAATGGCCCGCGCGGAAGGCGGATGACATGCGGGCAACCATCTGCTGCCACTCGCTGCTGGCGACATGCGCGCGCAGCCCCCGATCGGCCACGATGTCGATCGAGTGTTCCGCCAGCAGGAGGTAGATGAGCACACCGTTGTTGTGCTCGGTATCCCACACACGCAGCTTGCTGAACATCATCAGTGCGCGCTCACGAACGGGTGCCTGGCGCAGCAGATAGCTCCAGGGCAGGCCGCCTTCGGCGCAGATGCGGATCTGACCGGTATGCCGCCGTTCGCTGGCCGCGATGCGGGCAGTCAGGCGCTGCAGGGCGCTTTCCGGCAGCGCGCGGCGTACGAACGGATCATTCCAACGGTGCCGCAACAGGCGGGCAAGGGCGCCAATCCAGGAAAAAGGTCCAGCCATGTTCACCAGTCTCCCGAGGCGCCACCGCCCCCAAAATCGCCACCACCGCCCGAGCTGAAACCACCGCCACCGCGGGAAGATCCGCCGCTCCAGCCACCACCGCCACCGGTGCCTCCACCCCAGCCGCCGCCACGCCCGTGCCCGGACATGGCACGGGAGGAGGCGCTGAGCAACGTGTAGACCAGCGCGGCCAGGCCTGCCAGGCCGGCCAGCAGCACACTGGCCGTGGCCACATAAGCCACGACCCCCGCCAAGGCCCCGGTCAGCACCGTGCCCACGGCATTGCCGAGCAGGGCGCGAACCACGGGGCCAACCACCGTGACGCCCAGAAACAGGAAGATGGCCCATTCACCCCAGTCGATGGCGTCGTTCTGGGCTGACGTGCGCGCCGGCGATGGCGGTTCGGGCAGGCCTTCGTTGGCGATGCGGGCGGCAATCAGCGTGACAGCGGCTTGCAGGCCGCCGGCAAAATCGCCTTCGCGAAAGCGCGGCTTCATGGCGGTGTCGATGATGCGGGCCGCGGCGATGTCAGGAATGGCCCCTTCCAGCGTCTTGGCGATCTCCAGCCGCATCTTGCGGTCGTCTTTGGCCACGAGCACCAGCACGCCATCACCGACCGCGCGGCGGCCGATTTTCCAGTCGTTGGCGACGCGGTTGGCATAGCTGGCGATGTCTTCGGGGGCCGTGGTGGCCACCATCAGCACCACCACCTGCGCGCCTCTGGATTGTTCGAGGGCTGCCAGTTGCTGCTCCAGCGCCTGCAGCTGGCCAGGGTTCAGGGTGCCGGTCTGGTCCAGCGCGCGGGCGGTGAGTGCCGGAACAGGTTGCAGCGTGTCGGCGCGGGCATCGCTCCAGTCAATCGCTATAAATAATATAGCTAATAGCGCAATGCGGATAAGCGCTAAAGGCATAAATTATCACATATCAGGGTTTGGATGCCGAAAAATCCACCGCGGGGGGCGTCGTGATCTGCGCCTCGTTCTGTACACTGAAAACAGGTTTGGGGGCGTAGCTGAACGCCATGGCGGTCAGGTTGGTGGGGAAGCTGCGCGCCAGCACGTTGTATTCCTGCACCGTCTGAATGTATCGGTTGCGGGCTACGGTAATGCGGTTTTCCGTGCCTTCCAGCGTCACGCGCAAATCCCGAAAACCCTGGTTGGCCTGGAGGGTAGGGTAACGCTCGGCCACCACCATCAGCCGTGACAGTGCACCCGATAGCTCTCCCTGCGCGGCCTGAAATTTGGCGAAAGCGGCGGGATCATTGAGGGTTGCCGGCGTCACCTGGATGGAGGTGGCCTTGGCGCGGGCCTCGATCACCTTGGTCAGCGTATCCTGCTCGAAGCTGGCTTCACCCTTCACCGTGGCGACGATGTTGGGCACCAGATCGGCGCGGCGCTGGTACTGGTTGAGCACCTCGCTCCAGGCGGCCTTGGACTGTTCATCCAGGCGCTGAAAATCGTTGTAGCCGCAGCCTGTCAAGAGCAGTGCAGCCGTGAGAAGGGCAAAAAGACGTTTCATGGTGGCGGGCCTGTGTCTGAAGAAGCGGGATTGCAAAGAGCCAAGTGCCTTCGAATTCTGCCGCAAGGCGGGCGTGGCCCCAAGACCCGGGCAGCGCTGGCGCCGTCCGGGACAACGCACAATACCAGTCTTGCGACCGCCACCCCAACCCATGACCCGTGCAGACAGCGATGCCGCTACCCAGTGTGCCCCTGCAGTCCCCTTTGAAGCGGCGACTTGCCAGGCGCGTCAGCAATGGGTAGTCGGAATGGCTTGTGCAGGGAGAAAAAATGCCTGAAAAACCTGCTGAATGTGCCCAGGAATCCCTGAACTATGCGGCACCACGCTGGTTGCCCGGAGGGCAGCTGCAGACGATCTGGCCGGCGCTGTATTCGCGGCGTGTGGCGGGGGCGCCGCTGCCTTACCGGCGCGAGCGCTGGACGACGCCCGACGCAGATTTTGTGGACGTAGACTACCTCGCAGACGGCGTGCCGCCGGGCATGCAGCGGCCGTTGCTGGTGGTCTTCCATGGCCTGGAGGGTTCTTCCCGCAGCCACTACGGCGAGGCTTTTGCCGATGTGGCCCGCGAACGCGGCTGGGCCTGTGCGCTGCCCCATTTTCGCGGCTGCAGCGGTGAAATCAACCGAGCGCCCCGGGCCTACCATTCGGGTGATTACGAAGAGATGGGCTGGATTCTGCAGCGCCTGCGTTCGGCCCACCGTGGGCCGCTGCTGGCGGTGGGTGTCTCGCTGGGCGGCAACGCACTGTTGCGGTGGGCAGCAGAGGCCGGAGCGCAGGCAGGGCGCTGTGCTGATGCCGTGGCAGCGGTGTGCTCGCCGCTGGATCTGGCGGCCGGGGGCAGGGCGATTGGTCGGGGGTTCAATCGGCAGGTGTACACACGCATGTTCATGCGTACGCTCATTCCCAAAGCCCTGCAAAAGCTGGCGCAGCATCCGGGTCTGTTTGACCGTGATACGCTGCTGCGGGCGCGTGATCTGTATGCGTTCGACAACGTGTTCACCGCGCCCTTGCATGGCTTCAGAAACACAGAGGACTACTGGTGTCGCGCCTCTGCCAAGCCCTTGCTCCACCGCATCCGCATCCCCGCGCTGGCGGTCAATGCCCGCAATGATCCCTTTGTGCCGGCAGCAAGCTTGCCGACCGCCAGCGAGGTGGGGCCGTATGTCCGTTTGTGGCAGCCGCTGCACGGCGGGCATGTGGGTTTTGCACAGGGCTGCCTGCCAGGGCATGTGCGTGCCATGCCGCAAGCGGTGGCGATGTGGCTGCACCAGCACGCCCATGGATCGCCGGACGCAGGCGTGGCGCTGAACGGAGCACAATCGGCCCATGGATGACATCGTCAAACAGGCCCTTGCCAAGTGGCCCAATGTGCCCGCTTGCTACGGCTGGCTAGGTCTTGATGCGCGCGGGCGGTGGTACCTGCGTGACGATGCCGTGCAGGCGGCAGGGCCTTTCCCCCAGAGTCGGGGCTCCTTGCTGCAGCACGAAAAACTCATCGACTTCATTGAGCGCAACTACGAGCAGGACGCCCAGGGGCAGTGGTTTTTTCAGAATGGTCCACAGCGGGTATACGTTGAGCTGGAATGCGCGCCCTGGGTGTGGCGGGTCGAACCAGACTTTTCGCTACGAACCCACACGGGCGCCAAAGCCGTTGCGTTGGACTGTTTGCAGGATGAGTTCGGTCGGATTTTTTTGACCTCTGCCATCGGAGTGGGCCTGGTTCACACCCTGGACATGGGGTTGGTGGCGGACGCCGTGGACCAGGGGATCTGGTCGCCGCAAGCGGCGCTCAATAGCGAACTGCCGGGCCGGTACGGTTTTGTGTTGAGTCCCAAGGCGCACAGTTCGCAGCGCTGACGCGTCCGTCTGGGTGGGGGTGCCGCCCATTGCGGACACAAAAAAGCCGACCCCACGGGTCGGCTCAGGTCCAGGAGCTGGGATTACTTGGCCGCAGCAGCCATGTAATCCACGGCAGCACGCAGGTCTGCATCCGATGCCTGGGTGCCGCCGCGTGCTGGCATACCGCCCTTGCCCTGCACGGCATTGGCATACACCGCATCCATGCCAGCAGCCAGGCGAGGAGTCCAGGCGGTTTTGTCTCCAAACTTGGGTGCGCCTGCGATGCCGGCACCATGGCACACCTGGCAAGCCTGCTTGTACAGATTCTCGCCATTGGCCGATGCCGTGGTGGTTGCGGCTGCCGCCGGTGCCGCGGCAGCGGCTGGAGCTGCGGGAGCCGCAGGAGCACCTGCGGCCGCTGGTACTGCAAAGGTGGCGCCAGCAGCATTCGCCATGTAGACCACCGCACGGGCTATCTCGGTGTCATTGAACTCGCCACCACCCTGTGGTGCCATGGCATTCTTGCCCTTGAGTGCGGACTGAACCAGTGCGTCCAGGCCCGTCTTGATGCGTGGGCCCCAGGCGGCAGCATCCCCGAGCTTGGGAGCGCCTGCTGCGCCCGTGGCGTGACAGGCGGCGCATTGGCCCTTGAAGACATCCTCACCACCGCGCAGTGGGCGGTTGGCGTCGCGGATTTCCACCAATCCCACCTTCTGGATGCGCTCGGCAATGGCTTTTTCGGGATTGGCCGAGCCCGCCGCCGTCTTGTTGTCGGAAGTGACATACAGGACGAGGCCAATGATGGCGAAGATAGGAATCACAAACGAGAAAATGACCGCGACCAGCAGCTGCTTGGGGTTTTTGATCGGGCCGGTATGCGCTTCTTCGTGATGGTTGTTATCGCTCATGACGTCCTCAGTGTATCGGGGGCTTGATGAAATCAACCTTCGATTATAGATGTGATGATGTATTGCCAGTGCAGACTGCGACGCCTTCGATGGAGGTGCATAGACTCCGGGTGGCACAAGCGAGCTCACAGGCCCGCGACAGAGGAGCCGCAGGCGCGACGATGTGTCGGCGCCTCTGGCCTCTTGTTGTTGCGATTGGGTGCGCGCAGCGCATGATTCCGCAATGGATTTGTGGGTGTTCGAGTGCTTGCTCGTGCAATAATCGCAGGATTGGTTCAGTGCATCTCATGCGGCTGTAGCTCAGTGGATAGAGTATTGGCCTCCGAAGCCAAGGGTCGTGGGTTCGATCCCCGCCAGCCGCACCAAAATCAATGACTTACGTGGGTTTTTCATGGCCCAGGCAGTGGTCAAGCAATCTTTCCAATCCTGAAAATTGCCCCTTCTGCGGGCTGTCCAGCCATAGAGGCCTATGGTCGTGGCCTGCATTCGCAGGACTTCATGGCCCATCTGTGGCCCACGCGTGGCCCACTGCCAGCGCGGAGTTGGCCGCTTTGAGGGTTTTTTGACTATTGGCCCGTTGGCCCACGGTAGTCGCTCTCATTTAACGCGTGAGTTGGCCTCACGGGACACGGATGGTTTCGGACGGATTGGGCCCTCTGTCCCCACGTCATGCTCCGGAGAGTTCTTGCAAATGAGCAAACGCTGCCTGTTTGTTCTCCGAGCTAGAACCGCACAGGGCATCAGATGGCAAATCGAAGGAGGGGAATTGCATGTAGCGTCAATGGCGGTATTGCAGCGATGACCTTGCCCCTGCTTGGTGGAGTTCTTAACCCACAAGTCACGCGGCCTTTTTGCGCTGTGCCTCGTACCAGCGTT
>NZ_JBXAGC010000040.1:0-30346 GCF_058793725.1 Acidovorax sp. GW835-FHT14B10 | reverse complement strand
ACCACCTTGCTGCGGCCATCATCGCTCTGCGCAAGATTGAGCTACCAGTCAATGTTATTTACGGATAAATACTAAGAAAACCTTGTTCGCATGGGTCCCTGATGTGCAGGCGTCTGGTGTTGTGGCCATCCGCGGCTGTCCCTGATGCAACGGCCGGACACCTGTGTCGTGGTCAAGTCTTTTCGGACACGTCTATCGGTGGAATGTGGTGATGTTGATTGCCTTCGGCCGATCGTCACTTCGGACCGCTCGTACCCCACCGGGGCACGGTACCCGAGGCTCGAATGCAATCGGATCGGGTTGTAGAAGCTAACGATGTAGTCGGCAATGTCCAATTTCGCCTCGGCGTGGTTGGCATGGTCGCGCGGTCATACCCGCTCCATCTTCAGATTCAGGAAGCAGCGCTCGGAGCCATCGTAGATTGAGTGTCCCAGCAGTTGCCTTTGCGGCTCATGCTGGCAACCAGGCCATGGCGTTGCCGCAGCTGCGAGGTTCGGCACGGGCGTATTCGCTACCTTGATCGGAGTGAACGATCAGCCCCGGCGTGGGCCGGCGCGCGGCGATGGCAGTTTGAAGGCTGCATCGAAGGATCGCCTGTCATGCTCGTTTCGTACTCGTCGGTCAAAAACCCCGAACGAGGTGTCCATTCAGATGGAACCATGACATTGCAGTTCTTGCTGAACACGGCGGGCACCATCGCAGGGCGACTTTGCGCACCGTTATGAAACATGGCTCATCGTCGCGGCCAGTCCTCTTTTGCGCCCAGAGCCCCTGTACCTCGTCAATGGAATGCGTTTCCCTATGTTTTCCCTGTGTAACCCCGCTGCGTGGTGCGCTGCGAAAGCAGGGTTTGCGAGCATTCATCGTTGCAACCTCCACTGGCATGATGCTTGCTCATCAAAATTCAAGTCGCTTGAATTGCATGCATAGATCATGTAAATATGTTCAATTGATTTGAATGAAATTCTGTAACTACTTCGAAGGGGAAAGGTGCAAATGAAACATTCCGTCATTGCGGCCGCTATGCTGTCCGCTTCCGCCAGCCTGATTTTGGTCAGCGCTCCTGTCGCCGCCAAGGATGTCGTCAAGATCGCATTCGTGGGCCCCCTTACGGGCGGCGTATCTGCCATCGGTTTGGGTGGTCGCAACTCTGCCGATCTTGCGGTTCAGCTCCGCAACGCCGACCCCAAATCGAAGTACACCTACCAGTTGGTGATCCAGGATGATGAATGCCGTCCCAACGTCGGTGTGCAGGTTGCAACCAAGGTGGCGGCGGATCGCCACATCGTTGCAGGCGTGACGCATTTCTGCTCCGCCGTGGCGATGGGAACGGTGGGTGTCTACAACCGTTTCGGTATGCCGGCTGTGGTTTGGGGCGCCGTGCTGCCAGAAATCACCTACGCCAACGACTTCAAGGAGGTCCACCGTGTCAACGGCACGATGATCAACCAGAGCGAAGTAGCCGCGAAGTTCGTCACCAACCTCGGCTACAAGAAGTGGGCCGTGATCCACGATACGACCGACTACGGTAAGGGTCACAACAAGTATTTCAGCGAATTCCTGAAGAAAAACGGCGGCACCGTGATTGGTACCTTTGGCGTCACGGCGGATCAGCAGGACTTCACAACGGAGCTGACCAAGATCCGCGAAATGAAGCCAGACGTCATCTACTTCGGTGGCCTCACTCCCCTGGGCGTTCGCATCCGCACGCAAATGGACAAGCTGGGTATCAAGGCACAGTTCCAGGGTACCTCGGGTGTCATGTCCGATGCCTATGTTCAGGGTGTTGGCGCAGAGTTGGCAGAAGGCTCGCTGGCCTTTCTGGAAGGGGCACCTCTGGAAAAGCTGCCGGGCGGCAAGTTCTTTTCCGAGAAGTACCAACAGCAAAAGTACAGCGAGCCACCGGAGGCCTATGGACCGTTCGCCTTCGCTGCAGCCAACCTGATCATGGATGCAGTGGAAAAGGTAGGCCCAGACCGCAAGAAGGTTCGTGACGTGCTGAACGCCACCAAGGACGTCGACACCGTCATCGGCAAGGTGACCTTCGACGACCATCGTCAGAACGTTGTGCCACTCGTGACCAAGTACGTGGTGGACAACGGCAAGTGGGTTGTCTGGGAAGACAGCGCATATGCCACCGGCAAGAAGAAATTGGCTGGTCTCTAAAGAGGCTGCTGCGGACAGCCTTGGCTGTCCGCAGCATGACAGGGGAACACAATGAGCGAGTTGGGGCAATACATATTCAACGGCCTGATGCTTGGCATGATCTATGCCATGGTCGCCGTTGGCTTTACGCTGTTCTTCGGCGTATTGGACGTGATCAAGTTTTCGCACGGCGATGTGCTCATGGTCGGCGCTTTCGCTGGTCTGGCGGCATCCATTGGCATGACCATGCTGGACATCAGCTCGCCATGGCTCCAACTGGTTGCCGTGGTCGGTTGTGCCATCTTCGTGACTGGCGTGCTCGGCGCCGGTATCGCCAAGTTTTTGATCTTGCCGCTGCGCAAAGCGCCGCCGCTGAATACGTTGCTCGCCACACTGATGTTGGGCACAGTCATCCGTGAGGCCGTGCGCCTCTTTTATCCAGATGGATCCAATCCCAAGCCGTTTCCACGTCTGCTGCCGTCGGATGTCATCGAACTGGGCAATTTCGCCCTGCGCGTGGATAACCTGATTCTTCTGGCCACTGGAGCCGCCGTGATCGTCGGCGTGCATCTGCTCATCACTCGTTCCCGTCTGGGCATGGCTATTCGTGCCGTCGCGCAGGATGGCGAAACCGCTCGCCTCATGGGCATCAACTTCGAAGCGGTGGTGCTGCTCACCTTTGCGCTGGGCTCCGCCATGGCCGCACTGGCTGGCGTGATGAACGGCCTTTATTACAACGAAATCAACTTCAACGTCGGATTGCTGCTGGGCGTGATCGGTTTTGCGGCGGCCATTTTGGGCGGCCTGGGCAACATCTACGGCGCCATCATTGGCGGCTTCCTGTTCGCGGCATTGCAGGTGCTCGGTAGTGCGGCTCTCCCCGCGCTGATCCCCGACATCCCGAGCGCATACAAGGACGTCTTCGCCTTTGCGGTGGTCATCATTCTGATGGCCTGGAAACCAACCGGCCTGATTGCCGAAAAATCCAGCGAGCGGGTTTAACACCATGATCAGATCAACACGCAAAGCGGCCATGGTGCTGGCCTTCACCAGCATCGCTCTGACCCTCTACATGTGGCTGTTTCTGCATGCCGAAACACAGATCGGTATCGCCATACTGCTTGCCGCGGCGGCGATCGCTGTGGTCATTGCACGAAAGACAGGGATCACCGCACAGATTGAAGCCGCAGGCACCAGTCGCCCTGGACTGGCCCAAATCTGGGCGGCTTGCTCCACCCTCGCACTGATCGCGCTGTTCTATGACCAGCACTTCGTGCTGCTCATGATCTGCGCAGTGCTGCTCTACGCAACGGCTGGCCTCGGTCTCACGCTGCAGTTCGGCTTTTCGGGGGTGGCCAACTTTGCGGGCGCGGCCTTCTTCGGCATCGGTGCCTATGCCACTGCTGTTCTGGCCACGCACACAGGTATTCCACACCTGCTGATTGTGGTGATCTCCGGCCTGATTGCAGCAGTCATTGGCTCGGTGCTGATTACCCCCGTGTTACGCACCCGCGGGCACTATGCGGCGTTGGTGACCATCGCCTTTGGCATCCTTTTCAAGACCTTCATCGAAGTGAACGACGTGCTGGGTGGGCCGCAGGGCTTGCAGGTTCCTGGCATGAGCTTGTTCGGCCACTCTCTCAATGAGTCCTTCTCGATCTTCGGTCATGAGGCATCGTTTTATGTGAGCTATGCCGTACTGAGCCTGGTGGTGTGCGGCGGCATCTTCCTGATCGTCAAGGCACTGGAGCGCTCATGGATCGGTCTGAGTATGGACGTGGTGCGCACCGACGAGACGGCAGCGGCTACGTTCGGTCTGCACATTGCGCGCTGGAAGGTCATCGCTTTCATGATGGGCAATTTCTTCGCTGGCATTGCCGGCAGTGTGTACGGCATGATCACGGGTTTTGTTGCACCGAACAACTTCACCTTTGCCGACTCGCTGCTCATGCTGTCGATCGTGATTCTGGGTGGGTTGGGAAATGCCGTGGGCCTGATTCCGGCGGCCGTGATTGTGCTGGTGCTGCCTGAAAAACTGCAGTTCATCCAGGAATACCGCTTCCTGTTCTATGCAGCGCTGGTGATTGCCATCCTCCTGTTCCGCCCCGACGGGCTGCTGCCGCGCAAGACACGCCTGTTCTTCAGCCAGGAGGCCTCGCGATGAGCCAAAAGCAAACACTGGTCGAAGTCAAAGATCTGACGATGCGTTTCGGTGGTCTCACGGCACTCGACAACCTCAACATGTCGATTTTTGAAGGAGAAGTGCTGGGCCTGCTCGGTCCCAACGGTTCGGGCAAGACCACGTTCTTCAATGTGCTGACCGGGCTGTACAAGGCCAGCAGCGGCAGCGCGCTCTACAGGGGGGGAAACGTCCTTGGAAAGACGCCGCAGGAGATTTACCGCAGCGGCGTGGCCCGCACGTTCCAGCGCTCACGCCTGTCGCTACCGCTCACGGTGTTTGACAACATCGTCATCGGGGACTACCAGCACATGCACCACGGGCTGATCTTCAATCTGTTCCGCCGCAAGGCCTTTCGTGCAGAGTATGACGCGTACGTGCAGAAGGTCCGCGACCTGCTCAACATTTTCAGTCCGCCGTTGGTGGAGCGAATGTTTGAGCCGGTAGAAACCTTCACCATGATCGACCGCCGCCGCATTGAAGTGTGCCGTGCCTTGCTGAGCCAGCCGCGCCTGCTGCTGCTTGACGAGCCATCGGCTGGCATGACGCACGACGAAACACATGCGCTGATGAGCGACATTCTCGATGTACGCAGCAAGCTCAACAACCTGACCGTGGTGCTTATCGAGCATGAGATGAATGTGATCGAACGCATCACCGACCGCTGCGTCGTTTTTAACTACGGTCAAAAGATTGCCGAGGGAACCTACGCGCAGATCACATCCGATCCGAACGTGCAGACTGCCTATCTGGGAGAGGAAACCGTATGAGCGCGCTGACAGTAAAAGGCCTGACCACGGGCTACGACAAGGTGAACGTGCTGCACGACGTGTCCATTGAGGTCGCGCCCGGCAAGATCACCTGCATTCTGGGCGCCAACGGTGCCGGCAAGAGCACCCTGATTCGCGCCATTCTGGGCCTGACCCCACCGCGCCAGGGTCAGATCCTGTGGAACGGTCGTGACCTGGCAGGAGAAAAGACACACAAGATTGTGGCGGGCGGCATCTCATGCATTCCCGAAGGTCGCAAGATCTTCCCGCGCATGACGGTGGCTGAGAACCTCGCACTCGGCGCATTCTTGGAAAAGAACAGTGCCTTGGTGCGCGAGCGTCTGGAGAAGGTCTACACCATTTTTCCGCGCCTCAAGGAACGTTCTATCCAGCTGGCGGGCACGATGTCCGGCGGCGAGCAGGCCATGGTCTCCATCGGCCGTGGGCTGATGGCTGAACCCCAGTTGCTGGTGATCGATGAACCTTCTCTGGGACTATCACCACTGTACGTGAAAGAAAACTTCAACGTCATCAAGCAAATCAACGCCATGGGCATGACGGTGCTGCTGGTGGAGCAGAACGCTCGGCAGACGCTGGCCATCTCGCACTATGGCTATGTGCTGTCGCAAGGCCGGGTGATGGCCGAAGGCACTGCCCAAGCGCTGGCTGCCAACGACGAAGTGAGAGCGGCCTACTTCGGCTGAACCCGGGAGCACGCAATGAACGACTGTCTTCGTTGGTCCGCACGCGAACTCGTCACCCGCCTTGCCCGCCGTGAAATGCCGGTGCTGGCCGCTGTTGAAGCGTTCATAGAGCGTATCGATGCCATCGAGCCTGACATCCAGGCGTGGCAGCACTTTGACCCCGCGCAGGTGCGGGCACAGGCACGTGCATTGGATTCAGGCGCGGCAAGCGGCTCCCTTCACGGCCTGCCTGTCGGGGTGAAAGACCTGATGGATACGAGCGATATGCCCACCACTTATGGTTCCCCCATCTATACGGGGCATCGCCCTGCTGTGGATGCGGGGTGTGTGGCCGCCTCCCGGAGCGCGGGGGCCATCGTCATGGGCAAGACCGTCACGACGGAATTTGCCACGTTCCAACCCGGCCCCACGCGCAATCCTCGCAGTACGGCGTCCGGCTCCCGAACGCCAGGCGGGTCATCAAGCGGATCCGCAGCCGCCGTTGCGGCGGGCATGGTGCCTGTAGCGTTTGGCACACAGACGGCAGGTTCGATCGTCCGCCCTGCTGCCTATTGCGGGGTCGTGGGCTACAAGCCCACGCACGGCACCCTGCCCCTGGCTGGCATCAAACCACTTTCCCCCAGTCTGGACACGGTAGGAGCCCTAGCGCGCACCGTGGACGACGCTGCGTTTTTCGTAGGAATACTGGCGCGCCTGCCGCTGGATCCCCAGCCAACGGCCAGCCTGCGTATAGGCCTATGTCAAACGCCGTATTGGGATCGGGCGAGTGAAGACACACGTCAGGCCATTGCAACGGCGAGCCGCCTATTCGAGCTCAATGGCGCGCGCCTGAGCGACATCACCTTGCCCTCATGTTTCGCACCGCTGAACGACGCGCAAATCGATATCATGGGTTACGAGGCTGCTGCAGCCTTCGAGCCCGAATTGCGCACGGCAGCAGACCGTTTCAGCCCGGCTTTCGCGGCCGTATTGGTCAACGGCCGGGGCATTGACGGCAACCGTTTCTTTGCAGCGCTCGCCCAGGCCCGACAGGCGCGCAATGCACTGGATGCCATGTTCGAGCAGTTCGACGTCATTCTTGCGCCCAGCACCGAGGGCACGGCGCCAACCGGGTTGCAAGCGACGGGAGATCCGGTGTTCAACCGTATGTGGTCCCTGCTGGGAAATCCATGCGTTCATGTCCCGGTCGGCACCGGCCAGGACGGGATGCCGGTCGGCGTCACGCTGGTAGGACGCACCTTCCACGATGCCCAAGTTCTCGGTGCCGCGCATGCGCTGGAACGCAGCCTGGCATAAAAATTTCAGGTAACCATAGTGAATCAGCAACTCTCTTCACCAGCCGCAGCGCTGGCCCAAGACTCTATCAACAACGAGCGCTTGCAAGCATTCATCGCTTCGTTGGCGACCTTTGGTGGTCGCGCGGACGGCGGTGTTTCGCGTGAGACGCTCACTGACATTGATCTGGCCTCGCGCCGCTATTTGATTGACCAGGCCCGCGCCCTGGGGTGCGAAGTCATGGTTGACGACTGTGCCAACCTGTTTTTCCGCCGGCCTGGTCAGCGCAATGACCTGCCTGCCGTGTTGACAGGAAGCCATGGGGATACCCAACCCGTAGGCGGAAAACTGGATGGCGCGTACGGCGTGGTGGCAGGTCTTGAAGTCATCGCCGCGCTCAACGACGCGGGCATCAACACCCTGCGGCCCATCGAGGTCGTCGCCTGGACCAACGAAGAAGGCAGCCGCTTCGGTCCCGGCGCCATGGGCTCCAGCGCTTTCGTCGATCCTTCGAGCTTGAAGGGTTATCTGGATGCAGTGGATCAGAACAAGGTACGGTTTTCCGAGGCATTGCGGGTGGCCTTGGATTCCACGCCCGACGTTCCGCGCTGCGCGATGCAACGCCCAATGTCTGCTTGCGTCGAACTCCACATTGAACAAGGCCCTGTGCTGGAACGGGCAGGCATTCCACTGGGCGTGGTGACGGGCATCCAGGCGGTACGCTGGTTCAACGTCACATGCCATGGATCCATGGCCCATGCTGGAACCACCCCCATGGATGAGCGCCGCGATGCCATGGCAGCCGCCGTGGCGCTGGCACAGAAGCTCTACGACTTTGCTGCCGCGGAGGCGGCTAACCAATTGCGCCTGACGCTGGGCCGCTGGCAGGTCACCCCCAATTCCGTCAACACGATTCCAGGCCGTGTCGATTTCACCGTCGACATGCGCTGCCTGACCGACAGCGTGCTCGACCGTTTCGAAGCGTTTCTGCGTGGCTTGGCCGCCGAGTCAAATGATGTGGTGTCTCTTGAGCGATTTTTCCAGCGTGCACCGACCCATTTTCCCCGCCCCATTCTGGACCTCATCCAGACGGCGGCCGAACGTGCGTGCACCCATGCAGGTCTGCCCGCACCGATGTCCATCACCTCGGGTGCATTCCATGATGCGATGTATCTTGCCGACCATTGCCCCACGGCGATGATCTTTGTTCCTAGCATCAAGGGCATCAGTCACAACGCGGCTGAAGCCACCGACCCGCGTGATCTGCTCCTGGGCGTGCAGGCACTCGCCTACACTGTGACCGCTCTGGCAAATCAAGCACCATAACCACAACCGGATGGAGACCCCGTGACGATCAGCACCGATTCCGTGCAACCCGTCCCATCGAAAGACCGCCCCAGCCCCACCAGCATGTTGGGTGTACGACTGCGACATGCACGGTTGGTGGCCGGCTACACGCTTATTGAACTTGCGCGCAAAGCCGAATGCTCGGAGAGCCTGATCTCCAAGATTGAGCGTGGCACTGCCACCCCATCGCTGGCGATGCTGCACCGGCTGGCAGTGGCGCTGGACACCAATATCGCAACGCTGACCTCAGAGGGCAAACCCAATGCCGGTCCGATATTTCGGGCCGGTGCACGCCCTGTGATTCGCACTGGGGGTATCGCACTTGAACGGTTGGTTTTGCCGCAACGGGGCGGGTTGCTGCAAGCCAACATCCACATCATGGAACCCGGTCAAAGCAGTGACGGACAGATAGAGCACATGGGCGAAGAAATGGGTTACGTGCTGGAAGGATCGGTGGAGTTGCAACTCGCCGATGAACGTTTTGTTGTACACGCGGGGGACGTGTTCACATTCTCCAGCCAGGTTCCGCACGGTTATTCCAATGTGGGCACCGGCTTGGCGCGTATCTTGTGGGTGAATTCACCAGCGACGTTTTGAAGACGCAGTGGCGCGTCGCATCCACCAGGCCCGCGCGACCACGCTTTCTACGCAAACCAAAGGCAATGCTGAAAAAGTCCCCGCGGCACCTGCCGCCTGGGTAAATTACAGGGCCATGAAGCAGCAGACCCTTGCCATGGCAGCCGACGCGCAGTCGGGCTTTGAACAGCACCGCAAACCCACGCGGCGCGATGAATTCCTCAAGACCATGGAGGCGCTGGTGCCCTGGGCTGCGCTGTGCGATGAAATCGCGCCGCACTATCCCAAAGCCGGCAATGGGCGCCCGCCCATCGGGCTTGAGCGCATGCTGCGCATTCACTTCATCCAGCACTGGTTCAACCTCGCCGACCTGGCGTGCGAGGAAGCCTGGTACGACAGTGCCAGCCTGCGCCGTTTTGTGGGCCGGTGCCTGATGCCACCACCATGCTCAGGTTCTACCACCTGCTCAATGACAACAAGCTGGCGAGGTCCTGTTCGCCCGGGTAGGCAAGGAGCTACAGGCGCGCGGCATCAAGGTCCACACAGACACCATCGTGGACGCCACCATCATTGGTGCTCCGAGTTCGACCAAGAACGTCAACAAGGCCAGAGACCCCGAAATGCACCAGACCAAGAAGGGGTAGCAGTGGCATTTCGGCATGAAGCTGCACATTGGTGTGGACAGCCAAACTGGGTTGACCCACAGCGCGGTGGTCACAGCTGCCAACGTGCATGACAAACATCCGCTGCCTGATTTGCTGCACGGCAACGAACAGCGCGTCTATGGCGACTCGGCCTATGCCAGCCAGAAAGCACTGATAGCGAGCAAGGCCCCCAGGGCCAAGGACTTCACCAACCAGCGTACGCGCCGTGCGGGCGAGGTGGACGAGGTGCAGCGGGCCAAGAACCGCAACAAGTCGCGGATGCGTGCCCGCGTCGAGCATGTGTTCGAGGTGGTCAAGCGGTTGTGGGGCTTTGGCAAGGTGCGTTACCGCGGTCTGCAGAAAAACGCCACGCGTGCGTTCACCGTGTTGGCGCTGGCCAACATCTACCTGGGCCGAGGGCGCCTGCAGGGACAGGTGCGCCCGTAAGGGTGGAAATCAGGCCTCAAGGCCCCGCGAACGGCCCAAATGCGCGGCGCGAGAGGCCTCGAAATCCAAAAAACAGCGTCATCCAGGTTGGCGTAAAGAATTGCGACGGTTTGTTCAGCGCAGCTTTAATTTCCCCAAAGCTTTTGAACTATCCCCCCAGAGACAGCAAGGGTTGCCTCGCGGCAGCGCTCACGCAGGTCTTCGCAAAGCGCCTGAAGGGAGTTTTGTGAAAACTGTGTGCTGAAACCGACGGCGCTCACGGCCATCAGGGGGCGGCCCTGACTATCGAGGATAGGCGAGGAGACAGTGATCACCCCCCTGACGTAGTTGCCGTGGTCAACGGCATATCCAAGCTGACGAACCTGCTCAACCTCGCTCATATAGGTTTCGAAGCTGGGCCCGTCTTCCCAGCGCAACTCGCTGATCTTGCGCCGTATTTCCATGGTGGTCAGGCCGGAATGCGCAGCCATGCAGCGGCCAAGGGCGGCAATGTACATAGGCAGGCGCTGGCCGATGCTCATGTGAACACGCAACGTGGAACCGCTTTCCGCCAAATCGACGAGCACGACGCGGTCGTCACGCGAGACTTGCCACAAAGTGGTGGTGATGTTGTGGCGGGTGGCAAGCTCCTGCAGGTGCGGGCGCATCATGCGCACATAAGAGGCTTTCTCCAGGGATCCCTTTGCCAATTCCACCAGTCCCAGGCCCATGCTGTAGGTTTTGGTGGATTCTTCGAATGTCACAAGCCGCTCATGGACCAGGGTCTTGAGCAGATTGAAGCAGGTACTCGCATTGAGTTCCAGATCCTTGGCAATGCGCGTCACTCCTACGGGGTTGGGAGACTTGGCGAGGTAACGAAGAACCTTGAGGCCAGAACTCAGTGCTCCCACCAGTTTTTCGGGGAGAGGTGCATCAGTCATGTAAGGGGACATCCGATAAAAAAGCGGCCCCATGCGCTGGTGCATGGGTTGGGTGGTTCTCAACGGCCGACTTGGACCCGCAGGAAGAAGCGGCAAATATTATCAATGCGGCGATGAGACTTCTCGTGGTTGTGCTCGGGTGTTCAATCCGTTGCCAAAGGCGTGATCAGGGCGTCCAGCGCCCACACCTGGTTGCCCTGGATGACCAGCGGGTTGATTTCCAGCTCACGCAGCGGTTGTTGCAAAAACCATTCGGCCAGATCCGCAATGCGGCGTGCCACTGCGGATATGTCGGCCCCGGGCTTGCCGCGAAAGCCCTGCAGCAGCTTGAAGCAGCGCAGGTGGCTGAGCATTTGTGCAATGTCGTCGGCGTTGGCGGGCAACAGCAGGTTGACCACGTCGGGGTCCAGCTCGGCTTCGATGCCGCCGCGCGCCAGCGTCAGTACCGGGCCAAAGCGCGGGTCGCGGCGCAGGCCCAGCAACAGCTCATGGTCGAAGGGCAGCATCTGCTCCACCAGAATGCCCTGCACCGGGATGCCCAGCCCGGTGCCCACTTTCTGCAGGCGTTCCATGGCTGCTTGCAACGATGGGTCGTCCTGGATGCGCAGCACCACGCCGCCCGCATCGCTCTTGTGCAGCAGCTGGTCCGACTGCAGCTTGGCGACGACGGGGTAGGGCAGGTCGGCGGGGAGTGCAGCGCCGGCCTTCAGCAGCCAGCCCGTGGGGATCTGCACGCTGTGCTGGCGGGTGAGCAGCTGCTTGCCATCCCATTCGGACAGTGTCGGCAGTGATTGGCCGTTGTCGGCCACCGGGGTCGCCGCTTGGGTCTTGGGGCGCTGGACGATCTGCGCGCGGGTGCGCTGCATCTGCAGGCAGCGGGCCATGGCCTGCATGGCCTGGGGGATGTCGAGGAACACCGGAATGCCGGCCGCTTCCAGGGCGTGGATGCTGCTGTCCATGGCGCCGACCCAGACCACGATGATAGGGCAGTGCACGTGGGAGCGCGCCTGCGACAGCGCCTGCACAAAGGCGTCCGCGATGCTGTGCATCATGCCGATAAACAGCACGATGGCGTGGGTCTCGGTGTCGGTCGCCAGCGCCTGCATGGCGCGGCCGATCATCGGTGTGTCCTGCAACACGTTGCCGGTGATGTCCAGCGGATTGCTGGGGTGCACAAAACTCGGGAGCACCGGCACCAGCGCCTGCGCCACCTCGGGCTTGAGTGCGGGCAACTCCAGGCCCAGGGGTTCGCTGGCGTCCGCAATCAATACGCCGGCGCCTCCCGAGACGGTCATCACCGCCAGGCGTGGCCCCGCGGGCGCTGCGCCGTGCAGCAGCAAGCGGGCTGCGTCCATCATTTCGGTGAGGCTGCGTACGCGCAGCGCCCCGTGCTGCTGCAGGCAGGCCTCATACAGGGCATCGTTGCCGGCCAGCGCGCCGGTGTGGGAGGCCGCTGCGGCGGCGCCGGCGCTGGAGCTGCCGGCCTTGATGGCAATCACCGGCTTGCCGGCGCGGGCGGCCCGATCCAGCGCCGCGCGGAAGGCATCGATGCGGCGGATGTCCTCGATGTACAGGCCAATCACCTGCGTGTCGGGGTCGTCGACGAGGAAGTCAATGGCTTCGGCTGCGTCCACGTCGCATTCATTGCCCGTGGTCACCCACTGGCTGAAGCCGACGCCGCTGCGCAGCACGATGTCCATCCAGTAGGCGCCCAGTGCGCCGCTTTGGCTGACGAACGAAAAACCCCCCGGCTGCAGTTCATGGCTTTCCAGCGCCGTGGTGAAGGTGGCCAGCAGGCCGGAGCGGCAGTTGGCGATGCCCAGGCAGTTGGGGCCGACGATGGCAACGTCGTGCGCCCTGGCCAAATCGGTCAGGCGCCCCTGCAAGGCGCACCCCGCTTCGTCCAGCTCGGCAAAGCCGGACGAAAACACCACGAAGGCCTTCACGCCGGCGGCAATGCCTTCGCGGATGGCTCCTTCCACATGCGCGGCGGCCGTGCCGATGATGGCCAGATCCACGGGCTGGCCAATGGCTGCGATGCTGGGATGGCAGCGCAGGCCCTGCACCTCTTCGCGTCCGGGATTCACCGGGTAGATGGCCCCGGTGTAGCCGCGGGCGCGCATGTAGGCGATGGGGCGGCCGGAAATCTTTGCGGGGTCGGCACTGGCTCCGATCACCGCCACGCTGCGCGCATTGAGCAGGGCCTCCAGGCGATGCGAGCGACTGGGGGAAACGTCTTGGTTGGAGTGAGGCATTGTGTCTTTAATTCTGTATAAAGAATAAAAATTGTTTATTTGAGAATTAAATAATGAATTGCTTTGCATTTATTCAAGGGTAAACACCTAGATTTTTGTTGATTTGACTGAATTATATTCTCTATCAAGAACTTTTTTATCGAAGCGTATGAGCCTGAACTTCTCTTTTTCACCCGAACACGAAGCCGTGCGGGACACGGTGCGTCGCCTGTGCCGTGAAGAACTTGCTGCGCTGGTGGAGGAAGCGGAAGAAAACGAGCACTTCCCCAAGCATGTGTTCAAGCGCTGGGGCGAACTGGGCTTGCTGGGGGTGCGCTATCCCGCAGCCGACGGTGGCAGCGACATGGACAAGGTCAGCGACTGCATCGTGCGCGAAGAGCTCAGCTACATGAGCCAGGCCTTCGCCACCAGCTGGTCGGCACAGACCCATCTGTCCATCTGGCCCATCTGGAAGATTGGCACGCCCAGCCAGAAGGAGCGTTTCTTCAAGCCGGCGCTGGCGGGCGACAAGATCGCTGGCTTTGCGCTTTCCGAGCCTGATGGCGGCTCCAACATCCGCGCCATGAAGACCAAGGCCGAGAAAGTGGAGGGTGGCTGGAGGCTCAGCGGCAGCAAGCTCTACATCACCAATGCGCCCATCGCCGACTTCCTGATGGTGGCGGCTCGCACCTCGCCCGAACTCAAGCCCGATGCCATCAGCCTGTTCATCGTCGAACTGCCGCACAGGGGTTTCGACATCCACAAGCTGAAGAAAGAGGGTATCCGTGGCTCCGAGACCGCGCTGATCCACATCGAAGACGCCTTTGTGTCCGACGACTGCCTGCTGGGCGAGCAGACCGGCACCTACCCGCTGCTGCTGGAATGCCTGAGCGAGAACCGCGTGGGCGTGGCCGCCAACGCCCTGGGCATGGCCCGCGCCGCCTTCGATGCCGCCAAGGCGTTTGCCGACGATCGCATCGTGGCCGGCAAGCGCATCGGCGACTACCAGGCCGTGGCCCACAAGCTGGCCGACATGGCGGCCGACATTGAAGCGGCCAAGTGGCTGGTGTACTACGGCGCGTGGCTGGTGGATCAGAACCGCCTGGACGCAGCCACCGCTGCCAAGGTCAAGCTGATCGCCACCGAAACCGCCCTCAAGGTCAGCGAACAGGCCATCCGCATCCATGGCGGCGCCGGCATCATGCGCGAGTACCCCGTGGGCCGCATCCACCGCGATGCCTTCGTCTATGTGATTGGCGAGGGCACCAGCGACATCCAGCGCAACATCATCGCGCGCGACCTGGGTTTCAAGCCCTGAGGTGACAGCAATGACGATGAATGCATTCATTACGGGCGCCTACGACACCGCTGTCGGCGAGCTGCCCGGCAGCAGTTGCATGGCCCTGCATGCCGAGGCGGCGATGGGCGCGGTGGCGGACGCCGGCCTCCAGCTTTCCGACGTCGACGGCGTGCTGTGCGCCTACTCGTTCACCGAGCCGCACCTGATGCTGGCCTCGGTGTTCTGTGAATACTTGGGCATCCATCCCGGTACCTGCCTGGCGATCCAGGCCGGCGGCGCCAGCGCCTGCATCATGGTGATGCAGGCCGCGGCCCTGGTGGCCAGCGGCCAGTGCCGGCATGTGCTGGTGGTCACCGGTGACAACCGCCTGACCGGCATGTCGCGCGACGGTGCCGTGGCGGCCTTGTCCGAGGTCGGCCATCCCCAGTTCGAGCGGCCGTTCGGCATCAGCGTGCCGGCTTCCTATGCCTTGGTGGCCAAGCATTACATGCACCAGTACGGGATCACGTCGGAGCAACTCGCGGCGATCGCCGTGGAGCACCGCCGCCATGCGGGTCGCCACCCCAAGGCCCACAAGCGCGATCCCATCACCGTGAACCAGGTGCTGAGCTCCAAGATGATCGCCGATCCTCTGCACATGCTGGACTGCTGCCTGATCTCCGATGGCGGAGCGGCCCTGGTGGTCAGCAGTCGCGCGGCGGCCCGCGACACCAAGGGCAAACCCATCGAAATTCTCGGAGCCGGTCAGGGGCACACCCATGAACACATCGTGGCCGCCCCCAGTCTGGTGGACTTCGGCTGCAAGACCTCGTCGGCGATGGCCTTCGCCCGCGCCGGTGTGACACCGGGCGATATCGACGTGGCGCAGATCTACGACTCCTTCACCATCACGCTGGCGGTGGAGCTCGAATCTATCGGCTTCTTCGAGCGCGGCCAGGCCGGTATCGCGGCCGCTGCCGGCGAGCTGGGTCTGGGTGGCAAGCTGCCTTGCAATACGCACGGGGGGCTGATGTCGTATGCGCACTCCGGCGCGGCCGGCGGCATGTTCCATGCCGTGGAGGCGGTGCACCAGCTGCGTGGCAATGCCGATGCGCGCCAGGTGCAGAACGCGAAGCTGGCCTTCGTGCACGGTGACGGCGGCATTCTGTCCGCGCACTGTTCCTTGGTTCTGGGAGCCTGAGATGACGACAGCCGCTTACCCCTTGCCCCGCCCCAATGCGTACACCCGGCCTTACTGGGACGGCGCCGCCGCCGGCGAGCTGCGCTACCAGCGCTGCGCCGCCTGTGGCCATGTGCAGCTCATTGCGCGCAGCCTGTGCGAGCAATGCCATGGCAGCCGGCTCGATTGGCAAGTCTCGCAACGCACCGGCACCGTGCTGACATTCACCACCGTGTACCGCGCGCCCCTGCCGGCCTTCAAGGACATGCTGCCCTACGTGATCGCCATCGTGGACATGGACGAGGGCTTTCGCGTCATGGCCAACGTCCTGCCACAGGGCCGTGAAGGCCTGGAGATCGGCGCGCGCGCGCGCATCGGATTCCAGGACGTGCATGGCATGGTCCTGCCCGTGGTGGAAGCGGTTCAGGAGGCGTCGGTATGAAGGTCGATCCGATTCTCTTCGACGACTTCCAGCCCGGTGTGCCGATGGGCGAATACGAGGAAGTCTATGACGCGCAGCAGGCTGGGCGCTGGCAGTCCATCTTTGGCTCTGGCGCGCGGGAAGGCTCCAATGCCGCGCCCGAGGCCGCCAGCATGGCCGTGGTTGCCATGATGCGTGCCTACCTGCATGTGGTGGCGCCGCGGCCTCCAGGCAACGTACATGCCAGGCAGCAATTGCGGATGCACGCCTTGCCACGCCCGGGCGAATCCATGCGCATTGCCGTGGCCTGCGAGAGCAAGGAGATCCGGCGTGAACGCCGCTATGTGGACCTTGGCGTGCGGGCCACCGGGGACGGTGGTCGTGCATTGTTCGAGGGCCGCATTTCGCTCATCTGGGCGGCATAAGCAAGGAGCCCGCCATGCAATCCCCCATTACTTTGCACAACACCAGCCTCGCGGTCACGCAGGCCACGATTGCTGCGTATGCCGAGCTGACGGATGACTTCAATCCCATCCATCTGGATGCGGAATTCGCCGCAAAAACGCCCATGGGGCGCCCCATTGCGCATGGAACCATGTCGTTGTGCCTGCTGTGGCAATGCCTGGGCAGCAGCTTTCCGGCGCAGGCGCTGGAGACGATGCAGCTGGACATTCGCTTCGTGAAGCCCGTGTACATCGGCGACCAGCTCACCGCCGGTGGCGAGGCAGTGAGCGGTGCTTCGGGGCAATGGAATGTCTGGGTGCGAGGTCAGGACGGGACGGACCGGATCGTGGGTCTGGCTTCCACACCCTCCTGCTGATTCCCGGCAAGGGCTGCTCTCACAGTCATCCGCATGCCACCTCCCCCGAGTCTATGGAGAGAAATCCCGTGAAATCCCGCAAACAAAATACAGAGCAGATCGAAGGGCTGATCGCGCTCTACCGCACCATGAGCCTGATACGCCAGGTGGAGACCGCGCTGACCCGCCTGTTTGCCAACAGCGAAGTGCCGGGCTTCATCCACCTGAGCATCGGCCAGGAGGCCGTGGCCGCCGGCATCGCCAGCGCCTTGCTGCCCCAGGACTCCTTGGCCACCACCCACCGCGGTCACGGCCATGTGCTGGCACGCGGCATGGACGTGACGGGCTTCATGAAGGAAATCATGGGCCGCGAAGGTGGCCTGTGCAAGGGCCGCGGCGGCTCCATGCATGTGGCGGACCTGAGTCTGGGCATCCTGGGGGCCAACGGCATTGTGGGCGCCGGCATCCCGATTGCCCTGGGCAGCGCCATGGCGCACCAGGCCCGCAAGACCGGCGGCGTGGCCGTCGCCTTCTTTGGCGACGGCGCCATGGCCGAGGGCGTGCTGCACGAGACGCTGAACATGGCGGCGCTGTGGAAATGCCCGCTGCTGCTGGTGTGCGAGAACAACGGCTGGTCCGAGTTCTCGCCCACATCGCGCCAGTTCGCCGCCCAACTGGAGCCGCTGGCCGCTGCCTTCGGGGCCAGCTACGCCAAGGTGGATGGCAACAACGTGCTGGCCGTGGCCGATGCCGCCGCGCAGGCCGCCGCCCAGCTGCGCGCGGGCCAAGGCCCCTTCGTGCTCGAATGCATGACCACCCGCGTGCGCGGCCACTTCGAGGGCGATGCGCAAAAGTACCGCGATGCCGGTGAGCTGGAATCCGTGCATGAGCACGACCCTTTGATCGCAGCGCGTGCCCAGCTGCAGGCCGAAGGCGTGGACACCGCCACCATCGATCAGGCCATCGCGGCCCAGGTGGAGGCGGCCGTGGAAGCGGCGCGGGCTGATGCGCTGCCGACCTTGGAGCGCGCCATTCAGGACGTGTACACCCAGACTGCACAGGAGGCTCGCGCATGAGCAGCACCACTGAAATGCGTTACGTGAACGCCGTCACGCAGGCGCTGCGCGACAGCATGGAGCAGGACCCCAGCGTGGTGGTGCTGGGCGAGGACGTGGCGAATGCCGGCGGGTCGTTCAAGGCCACGCGCGGCCTGCTCGATGCCTTCGGCGCCCAGCGTGTGATCGACACACCGATTTCCGAATCGTCCATCACCTCGGCGGCCGTGGGCATGGCCTTGACAGGTCTCAAGCCTGTGGTCGAGATCATGTTCATGGACTTCATCACCCTGTCCATGGATGCCCTGGTCAACCAGGCGGCCAAGGCCCGCTACATGTTCGGCGGCCAGGGCTCGGTGCCCATGGTGCTGCGCACGCCCCACGGCGGCGGCCTGTCGGCGGGCCCCCAGCACTCGCAGTGCCTGGAGGCCTGGTTGGCCCACGTTCCGGGCCTGAAGGTGGTGTGCCCCGCCACTCCGCAGGACGCCTACAGCCTGCTGCGCGCGGCCATCGCCGACCCGGACCCGGTGATGTTCATCGAGCACAAGGCCCTGTATGCCGCCAAGGGCCTGGTGGACACCACGCAGACCGATCGCATCGGCGCCGCCCGCATCGCACGCGCGGGGCGCGAACTGACGCTGGTGACCTATGGCGCCACCGTGTCTGTCTGCCTGCAGGCGGCTGAGCAACTGGCCAGGGAGGGCGTGGAGGCGGAGGTGATCGATCTGCGCGCCATCCAACCCTGGGACAAGGCCACGGTGCTGGCGTCGCTGTCGCGCACCCACCGCGCCGTGGTGGTGCACGAAGCCGTGCAGGCCTTCGGCGTGGGCGCGGAGATCGTGGCCACCATCGCCGATGAAGGCTTTGACGAGCTGGACGCCCCCGTGCTGCGCGTGGCCGCGCCCTTCATGCCCGCCCCGTTCGCCAGCTCGCTGGAGAAGGGCTATGTGGTCACCGTGGAGCGTGTGATCGACGCCGTGCGCAAGACGCTGGCCTGAGCGAGCCGCCTGAAACAAAGACCGAAGGAGACCCAGAATGTCCGAAGAATTGAATCCCATCCTGTGCGAGCGCCAGGGCGCCGTGGGCGTGCTGACCATCAACCGCCCGAAAACCCTCAATGCCCTGAATACGCCCACGCTGCTGGCGCTGGAGGCCGCGCTGACCGAACTGGAGCGCGACCACAGCGTGCGCGTGATCGTCATCACCGGCGCCGGCGACAAGGCCTTTGTGGCCGGCGGCGATATCGCCGACCTGAACAGCCGCCAGGGCCTGCAGCACTATGAGGAGTTCGCGGAGGTGATCCACCGCGTGTTCCGCCGCTTCGAGACTTCCGACAAGCCCACCATCGGCGCGATCAACGGCTGGGCGCTGGGCGGCGGCACCGAGCTGCTGCTGACGCTGGACATCCGCCTGGTGGCCGAAGAGGCCAAGCTGGGCCTGCCCGAGATCAACCTGGGCCTGTTCCCGGGCGCTGGCGGCTCGCAGCGCATCATCCGCCAGGTGCCGCTGTGTCGCGCCAAGGAACTGATGTTCACCGGCAACCAGATCACGGCTGCCGAGGCGGTGGATCTGGGTCTTTGCAACCGCACCGTGCCTCGCGAGACGCTGCTGGACGAGGCCATGGCCCTGGCCCTGCAGATTGCGCAGAAGTCGCCGCTGACGCTCAAGCTGCTCAAGCGTGCCCTGCGCGATGGCGCCGAAATGCCGCTGGGTGCGGCCCTGGCGCACGAGCAGGCCATCATCGGCCTGGTGCTGGACAGCCAGGACGCCCACGAAGGCTGCAGCGCCTTCCTGGAAAAGCGCAAGGCCCAATTTACGGGGAAGTAAGCCATGCGCCGTGAACTCTTGGTGCCCAAGCTCGGACTGACCATGTCCGAGGGGGTCTTGGTCGAATGGATGGTTCAGCCGGGTGAAGCCTTCAAGGCGGACCAGGGCCTGTTCGTGATCGAATCGGAAAAGGCCGCCAACGAGATCGGCGCCGAAGCCGACGGCGTGTTGCTGGAAATCACCGCCCAGGCGGGCGAGACCCTGCCCTGCGGCACGGTGATCGGCTACTGGGACGATGGCCTGGTCGGCGAGGGCGTGCTGGCCCCCAGCGCGCCGCCTGTCCCAGCGCATGCCGCTGCCGCCGCTGGCGCGGCTCCCATGGTCGCCGCCGTGGCCGCCACGGTGCCGAGCGGTCAGCGCATCCCCGTCACGCCGCTGGCACGCCGCCTGGCAGCCCAGCAGGGCGTGGACCTGGGCGATCTCACCGGCTCCGGCCCCCGAGGCCGCATCCGTGCCAGGGATGTGCTTGCAAAAGTGGAGCGATTGACGCTCGCTGGAAAAGGGCTGGAGGTCAATAACACTCAACATTCATCGTCTGCCACGGTTGCGCCTGCACATGGCGCGCTGCGCGCCCCCAGCAACCTGGAGCGCACCGTGGCCCAGCGCCTGACGGCGGCCAAGCAGCAGGTGCCGCACTTCTACCTGGCGGTGGAGGCCGAGATGAGCGCCGTGATGGCCCTGCGTGGGCAGCTCAATGCGGCCCAGACCCGCCAGCGCCTGACGCTCAACCATTTCGTGCTGGCTGCCGTGGGCCAGGCCCTGAAGGCCATGCCCGAGGTGAACCGTGTGTGGACGGACGAGGGCATCCTGAGCCTGGACGGCTCCGACGTGGGCATGGCGGTGAACACCGACAAGGGCCTGTTGGTGCCCGTGTTGCGCGGCGTGGGGCGGCAGCCGCTGGGCGCGCTTGCCCAGCAGGCGGGCGAGCTGATCGGCCGCGCGCAGGCGGGCCGTCTGGGCAGCGCCGACATGCAGGGCGGTGCCATCACCGTGTCGAACGCCGGCATGCACGACGTGACGTACATGACGTCCATCATCAACCCCGGCCAGTCGATGATTCTTGGCGTAGGCAGCATCCGTGAGGTGTTTCGCCCCGACGAGAGCGGCCAGCCCGTCATCCGCCGCGAAATGGGCATGGTGCTGTCGGCCGACCACCGCGTGCTCGATGGTGTCAGCGGCCTGAAGTTCCTCAAGCTCGTGGTGCAGGCCTTGCAGCAGCCCATGGGTCTGCTGGTGGCGTGAGGTGGCAGCGATGGTGGAAACCGCAATGCAATTCGATGTGGTCGTCATCGGTGGCGGCCCCGGCGGCTACGTGGCCGCGCTGCGTGCCGCGCAGCTCAAGCTGCGCACCGCGCTGGTGGAACGCGAAAGCCTGGGGGGCATTTGCCTGAACTGGGGCTGCATTCCCACCAAGGCGCTACTGCATTCGGCCGATACTCTGCGCCGCATCCGCCATGCGGACGCGCAGGGCATCACCGTGTCCGAGCCGCAGGTGGATTTTGGCAAGGTCGTGGCGCGCTCGCGCCAGGTGTCGCAACGCCTCAATCGTGGCGTGGCGCATCTGCTGAAAAAAGCCGGTGTGACCGTCTTCATGGGCAGCGCCGCATTGCAGACCGGCAGGCAGGTGCGGGTGACGGATGCCAAGGGGCAGTCACAGATGCTGCAGGCCAAGAATGTGCTCATCGCCACCGGGGCGCGGGCGCGCGAGCTGCCCATGCTGCCGTTTGATGGCGACCGCGTCTGGGGCTACCGCGATGCGCTGTCGGCCAAGGCACTGCCAAAGTCGCTGGTGGTGATTGGTGCCGGCGCCATCGGCATGGAGTTCGCCAGCTTCTACGCCACGCTGGGCACGCAGGTGACGGTGATGGAGGCGGCCTCTCGCGTGCTGCCCGCCAGCGATGAGGACGTGAGTGCCTTCGCCCAGCAGGCGATGGCCAAGGATGGCATTCAGTTTCTGACCGCCGCCAAGCTGGTGGCTGGCCAGGTGCAGGCCGACGGCGTGCGGCTGACGGTGGAGCAGGGAGGTGCGAGCCGGCAGCTGCATGCCGAGCGCGTGCTGGTGGCAGTGGGGCTGGTGGGCAATTCCGAAGGCCTGGGCCTGGAAGATACGCGCGTGGTCGTGGAGCAGGGCCTGATCCAGGCGGCCGACTGGGGCGTGACTGCCGAGCCCGGAATCTACGCCATCGGCGACATCACGGGCGCGCCCATGCTGGCCCACAAGGCCAGCCACGAGGGTGTTGCTGCCGTGGAGCATATCGCCGGCCTGCGCTCGGGAGCGCAACACCACGCGCCGATTCCCTCATGCGTCTACAGCTACCCGCAAAGCGCCGCAGTGGGCCTGACCGAGGCACAGGCGCGGAAGTCCGGCACCCCGGTGCGCGTGGGCAAGTTTCCGCTGGAGGGCAACGGCAAGGCCATCGCCATCGACGAGGCCGCAGGCTTCATCAAGGCGGTGTTCAACGAAGCCACGGGCGAGTTGCTGGGCGCCCACCTGGTGGGCCCGGAGGCGACCGAGCTGGTGCACGGCTACACGCTGGCAGCGACGCTGGAGGCGACCGAGGCGGAACTGATGGAAACCATCTTCCCGCACCCGACCTTGTCCGAGGCGATGCACGAGGCCGTGTTGGCGGCCTATGGACGGGCGCTGCATATCTGAAAGCTTTGATATCTAGAGGTCACAAGAAGGGGGCGCAGACCATCCGGTGGCCAATTTCAATCCAAGGAGACAACCATGACTTTTTTGCGTAAAACACTCACCCTGGCCGCTGCGGCCGTGGCCGTTCTGGGGACTTCGGCGCAGGCACAGACCATCGCAGAAGGCAAGCAAATGCGCATCATCGTGCCGTATTCGGCCGGTGGCACATCGGACATCCTGGGCCGCAAGCTGGCGCAGCAGCTTAGCGAGCGGCTGGGGCGCCAGGTGATCGTGGACAACAAGGCCGGTGCAGGTGGCTCGATCGGTACCGAAGCGACAGTGCGCGCAGATGCCGATGGCACCACCATCCTGCTGCACAGCGGTGCCATTGCCACCGAGCCCGCCATCAAGTCCAAGCTGCCCTACGACGTGACCAAGGATCTGGCTGCCGTCACGACCGTGGTCCGGGGGCCGTTTGCGCTGGTGGTGAGCAATGAGTTGCCCGTGAAGAGCGTGGCCGATCTGATGGCCTATGCCAAGGCCAACCCTGGCAAGGTGAATTTCGGCACGCCTGGTGTGGGCACTTCCGTGCATTTCGCGTCGGAGTATTTCAAGACCATGGCCAAGCTGCCATTGACCCATGTGCCTTACAAGGGCGCAAGCGCTGCACTCACGGCGTTGATGGGCAACGAGGTGCAAATGGTCATCGACCCGCTGGCAACGGCCAAGAAATATTCCGAGGCCGGCAAGATGCGCGCGCTGGCCGTGACCACGGCGCAGCGCACCAGCCTGTGGCCGCAGATGCCCACCGTGGCCGAAGGGGGCGTGCCTGGCTTTGACACCGCGGTCTGGTACGGCATGTACGTGCCCGCCAAAACGCCTGCACCGGTTGTGGAAAGGCTCAACAAAGAGATGGTCGCCATCCTGAAATCCGACGAAATGCGCAAATGGCTGAGCAACGAGGGCCTGGAGCCCGTGGCCGATACGCCCGCGCAATCCCAGGCTTATCTGCGCGAAGACATAGAGCGCTGGAAGGCCCTGGCGAAATCCGCCGGCATCCAGCCCGAGTAATTCCAAGCACGGCGCGGCCCCGCGTGCGGTGCCGCCGCACCTTCCTATCTTCACGAGAGCGACACCATGGACTTCCGACTCAATGACGAACAGCGCATGATGATCGAGACCGCGCGCCAGATTGGCGAGGGTTTCGGTCTGGAGTATTGGCGCAAGCACGATGCCGAAAAAGCCTTTCCGAAGGCGTACTGGAAGGCTGTGTGCGATGCAGGCCTGGCGGGCGTGGCGCTGCCCGAGGAGTATGGCGGCAGCGGCCTGGGCATGATGGAGATGACGCTTATCGTCGAGGCGCTGTCGGCCACGGGCGGCGGTTCCACCGTGGGGCAGCTGTTCATGGTCAACCCTATCTTCGGCGGCGTTTCCATAGCGCGCTTCGGCAACGACAAGATGAAGAAGGAGTTGCTGCCAAAGATCATCAGCGGTGAGATGAACTTTTGCATGGCGCTGACCGAACCGGACGCCGGCACCAACACCCTGGAGATCAAGACCTTTGCCGCCGCCGATGGTGACGGCTGGCGCCTGAACGGGCGCAAGATCTGGATCACGGGCGTGGAGTCGGCCGACAAGATGCTGGTGATCGCGCGCACCAAGAAGCTGCAGGATGCCGAGTCGCGCACCGATGGCCTGACCATGTTCATGATCGACGTGAAGCGCGATGGGCTGAGCCACACGCCCATCGACAAGCTGGGCACCTGCACCCTGGATTCGAGCAGCGTGTTTTTCGACAACGTGCGCGTGGAGCCCGATGAGCTGATCGGCACGCTGCACAAGGGCTGGCGTGAACTGCTGGACGTGCTGAACACCGAGCGCATGGTGACCACCGCCGGCCTGGTGGGCACGGGCGAGCTGGCCATCAAGCTGGCCGTGGACTACGCCAACGACCGCAAGGTCTTTGGCGGCAAGCCTATCAGCGCCTACCAAGGGCTGCAGTTCCCGTTGGCGCAGTGCCATGTGGAGGTGGAATCGGCGCGCCTGCTCAACTACAAGGCCGCGACCAATTTCGACATGGGCCTGCCTTACAGCAACGAGGCCAATGCGGCCAAGCTGATTGCCGCCCAGGCGGTGGCCCGTGCCACCGAGCGCGCCATGCAGACCATGGGGGGCATGGGCTATGCCAAGGAATTCCATGTGGAGCGCCTGTGGCGTGATTGCCGCCTGTTCCGCTTTGCTCCTGTGTCCGAGGAGATGCTGCTGAACTACGTGGCCAACCACGAATTGAAGATGCCCAAGGGCTACTGAGACAGAAATCAAAAAAAGTACGGAGAAGCTGCGCGGCGCCATGGGGCGGTGCGCGGTGGCGGCGAACAAGGAGTTTCCTTATGGTTTCAGTCTCAGCCAGCGTGGCCTGGTGGGCCCGCACGCACCCCGAGCGTCTGGCACTCGTGTATGGCGAGCAGCGAATGACATACGCGGATCTGCAGCAGCGCGTGCAGCATGCCGCCGCCATGCTGCAAGCACAAGGCATCGTCGCGGGCGACGTGGTCGCCCTGCTGATGAAGAACAGTGCCGCCTTTCTGGAGTTGTCACTGGCCATCTCCCATGTGGGCGCCGTGCTGTTGCCGGTGAATTACCGGCTGGGCGCGGAAGAGGTGGGGTACATCGCAGACCATGCCGGCGTGAAGATTTTATTTGCCGACGATGAATTGCAAGCGGGTGTGCCCGATGGCCTGGCAACGCTGCTGGTGGATGCCGCGGCGCAGCGTGACAGCCGATTGCTATGCCGGCAGTCTGTGCAGCATGTGCCCTTGATCCACACGGCGACCCCGGAAACCTTGTATCGCCTGATGTACACCAGCGGCACGACCGACCGTCCCAAAGGCGTGATGCACACCTACGGCAATATGGCCTGGAAGTGCATGGATCACATCACGGCCCTCGGTATTGGTCGCGACGACCGGTTGCTGGTGGTCGGTCCGCTTTACCATGTGGGCGCCTACGATCTGCCGGGGGTGGCGCTGTGGCTGATGGGGGGCGCGCTGGTGCTTGAGCGCGATTTCGATGCCGAGCGGACCTTGGCATTGATCGAGCGCGAGCAAATCACGGGCGCCTGGATGGCTCCGGTGATGCTCAACCGTTGCCTCGCCAGCCCGGCCCGTTCGGCATATGCGCTCGACAGCCTCACGTGGGTTGTCGGTGGTGGAGAACGCACGCCAGAAGAGCGCATCCGCGAGTTCACCAGCGTGTTCCGCCGGGCTCGGTATATCGATGCCTATGGCCTGACGGAGTCCTGCTCGGGCGACACCCTGATGGAAGCCGGGCGCGAGATCGAGAAGATCGGCTCCACCGGACGCGCCCTGGCGCATGTCGAATTGGCCATCATGGATAACGATGGTCAGCCATTGCCGGCAGGCACCGAAGGTGAGGTCTGCCTGCGCGGCCCCAAGGTCACGCGAGGCTATTGGCGCGACGAGGCCAAGACCCGCGCGAGCTTCTGGGGCGACTGGTTCCGCACCGGCGACATCGGGTACCTGGACACGGAAGGCTTCCTGTATCTCACCGACCGCAAGAAGGACATGATCATCAGCGGTGGAGAAAACATCGCATCGTCCGAGGTGGAGCGTGTGCTGCACCAGCTGCCACAGGTAGCAGAGGCTGCGGTGATCGGCGTGCCTGATGAGCGATGGGGTGAACGCGTCACGGCCGTGGTGGTGCTCCGCCCTGGAACGGACCTCACGCTGGAGGAGCTGCGCAGCTACTGCTCGGGCCGGCTGGGAGGATTCAAGACACCCAAGCAACTGGAGTTGCGGGAAGCGCTTCCTCGCAACCCCTCGGGCAAGGTGCTCAAACGGGTGCTGCGTGAGGAGCTGGCAGGTTTGGCTGGCAAGGAGCGTTCATGACCATCGATCTTGCTGGAAAAACGGTGCTCATCACGGGTGGAGCCAGCGGCATAGGGCTGGCTTGTGCGCGGCAATTGGTCGCATGCGGGGCGAAGGTTGTTATTGCCGACAAGAACCTTGAAGCAGCACAGCGGGTCGCAGCCGAATTGAATGCCCTTTCAGTGGCGATGGATGTCGGCGAGGAGTCCTCCGTGGATGGGGCTGCGACAGACATCGAGGGGCGGCTGGGTTTCGTCGATGTGCTGGTGAACTGCGCTGGTGTTCTGCAGCGTACGCTGCCGCCGGGGGAGTTAACACTCAAGGAATGGGACTTCGTCGCGCGCATCGATCTGCGCGGCACCTATCTGTGCTGTGCACGTTTCGGAGCGCGCATGGCGCAGCGAGGTCAGGGCGTGATCGTGAACATCGCTTCTGTTGCTGGCATGCGCTCGGGGCCGCTGCATTCCTACGCACCGTCCAAAGCTGGCGTGATCAATCTGACGGAATGCTTGGCAGGCGAATGGGGCCCCAAGGGCGTTCGAGTCAATTGCGTGTCCCCCGGATTCACGCAAACGCCCGCACTCGATAGAGGCTTTGCGACCCGTGCATTGGAGGTGCAGGCATTGGCCAGTCATTCGGCGCTGGGGCGTTTGGTCCATGCCGAAGAGATCGCACATGCCGTGACTTTCCTTGCGTCGGAATGGGCCTCAGCGATCACCGGAATTAATCTCCCAGTAGATGCCGGCCACCTGGTGGCTGGATCGTGGGGATGCTATGGAGGACTGCGCTGAGATGCGGAAAAGTGCATTCAGTTTGGCAAGAAGAGCCGCCATGCTCCAGGGATGAGGAATTCTTGACGCATGAGATACATCGTCCCAGAGCAATGATTCAACCCGGTCAGTAATCGAGCCCTTTCCATCGGTTTCGTTACTGAAATTCCAATGAAGAATTAACAGGAGACAGCCATGAATCAATCCGTGTTGGGCAATCGTCGAACCAGCCTCTCATTTTTGGCTGGGGCGACGATGGTGTTGACTTGTGGGGCCGCTTGGGCCAACGAATGGCCCACCAAGCCCCTCAAGGTGTTTGTGCCATACGCGGCAGGGGGGCCAGTGGACACTGTCACCCGCATGTTGATGGAAACGGTTTCCAAGTCGCTTGGCCAGCCCGTCCTGGTTGAGAACAAGCCGGGTGCCAATACCACGGTATCCACGACTGCGCTGGCACGTGCTGCACCAGACGGTTATACCTTCGGGGTCGTGCCGGCTGCATATACAACCAACCGGGTGCTGGTGAAGAACCTGCCGTACAAGCCCACGGATTTCGCGACCGTCAGTCATATGGTCAACATTCCATTGTTCCTGTACACCAGTGCTGCGACGCCTGCCAGCAATGTGGCTGAATTCGTGGCATGGGCCCATAAAAAACAACCCAGTTATGCCTCCACCGGGCCGGGATCCACCGGCCATTTGCTGGGGGAGATGTTTTCCTTGTCCGCCAATCTCAAGGGCGTGCATATTGGATACAACGGTAGTGCAAAGGCCATGCCTGATTTGATGGCTGGCCTGGTGGACTATTTTTTTGATCCCGCTAGCGGCGGTATGCCCCAAGTGAAGGCCGGCAAGCTGAAGGTGCTGGCAGTGAGCTTGACCAAGCGGTGTGAGTGTGCTCCGGACGTGCCCACCATGGCCGAGGCAGGCTTCCCCGATATCGTCCAAAGCTCCTGGATCGGCTTGATGGCGCCAGCGGGCACCCCGAAAGAAGCGGTCGATCGCATCTCGAAGGAGATCGCTAACGCCGTGAAAGGCCAAGAGTTGTCCGCACGTCTCCAGAGCATGGGTTTTGGCCCGGTAGGAAGCACGCCGGCGCAATTCCAATCGCTCATTGAAAGTGAAATTTCCGTGTATGGGGCGATTGCTCGTAAAGCCAACATCAGTCTCGACAACTGAAGCCTCGCGGGCTGTTTCAGTTGGCCTTCGTGGGAACTTGGCCCGCGCCCTGTACTTCTGCAATTACCCCATCGCAACGGAAATCGATCAACCATGCGTGAAGCCGTCATCGTTTCTTACGCCCGCACGCCCGCACGTCCTCACCAACGCGTTGCGTGGTGAATTCAACGCCATGTCAGGCCCGGAACTTGGCGCGCTTTCCATCGTGGCAGCCGTCGAGCGCGCCGGCGTCGACGGGGCCATCGTCGATGATGTGATTCAGGGCTGTGCCAACCCCTACGGGTGCGCCGGGAAAAACGTCGCGCATCTCGCCGCGCACCGAGCAGGTCTACCCGTGACGGTCAGTGGAGCGACCATTAACCGCTTCTGCTCCTCTGGCCTGCAGTCGATTGCCATGTTGGCTGGGCGTATTGCTCTGGACAGCGTGGAGGTGGCTATCGCCGGTGGAGTGGAGAGCGTGACGGGCACTCGCAGCATAGCCCGCAGCCCTGCCGAAGAAGCCAAAGACCTGGATACTTGGCTGTTGGCGCACAAGCCGTCCGTGTATCTGCCCGTGATCGAAACGGCCGACATCGTGGCCCATCGCTATGGCATCACCCGCGACGAGCAGGACGTTGTTTCTCAGCGCAGCCAGCAGCGCATCGTCAAGGCGCAGGCAGAAGGCCTGTTTTCCTCGGAGATCATCCGTGTGACAACAGAAATGGAAGTCGTGGACAACGTGACGGGTGCGATCTCGCGCCAAGCCGTGGAAGTTACGCAGGACACTTGCAACCGTCCGGAGACCACGCTCTGTCGTATCCCGGCCGATCATATGGCCGCTTGTGGAGCAAATGCGGGTGAGTCTAGTGCCGGTCTTTCATGGTCTGCATCGGCGTTCTGCTTTGGAGCGCTGACTGCGGCAGTCGGTGGTTGTACAAGACCACATAGCGCAGCAAGGTCTGCTCCATGCCCACCGCCTTGCTGGCAGCGGGGAAGCCCTTGAGCCCATGGAATCGGGCGATGAAGTTTTCCCGCACAGCTGCTTGCCATTTCCCGCTGAGTGCAATGCCAACTATTGTTCCTCCGGCGGGGTGATGTTCTTGTTCACCGCGCGCATGTCGGCTGAACCCTTTAGCTCCACCACGGCACCGGGTGGATAGAAGCGCACCTGGAGTCGTCGGATACCTGGAGTCGATGAGGCGGCTGAGGGGGGTTGTAGGCGCGCTGATCAACCTGCGGCCTCTCGATTTCCCTGGGCGCAGATCCGTGCAGAAACAAGACGCGAGAGGCCGAGAGCCACCAACTCCGGGAGGCATGTTGGGCAGTTTTTGCAAGCTAAGCGCGACAACTGGAGTCACTTGGGCGTAGATCCGCAGCTAGAATGTCCGTTTTGGGTGTGCCGGAGGTCTTTGTAATCAATGGGTTACATCGATTTTCGATGGTTGAAGTGGAAAAGTTGCAGCTGATGCGCAGCAATTTTCTGCGCTCCGAAGCTTCAAGTTGTTGCGAGGTATCTCGGCGAAGCCAAAATCAGTGCTATAATTCGAAATTCTTCGGAGGGGTGCCCGAGTGGCTAAAGGGGGCAGACTGTAAATCTGTTGGCTTACGCCTACACTGGTTCGAATCCAGTCCCCTCCACCAGTTTTTGGATGACATGTCGGTGGTGCTTGGCAGTTGCTGGGCGGCGCAGATGCGGTGAAGGCTGCTGATGCGGGAGTAGTTCAATGGTAGAACCCTAGCCTTCCAAGCTAATGACGCGGGTTCGATTCCCGTCTCCCGCTCCATTGTCTGTTGGCTGGTTTGTAGAGTTTGAAAAAGTCTTTGGTGCTGCTTCGGTGGTTCCAAATGGCCCATGTGGCTCAGTGGTAGAGCACTCCCTTGGTAAGGGAGAGGTCGCGGGTCCGATTCCCGCCATGGGCACCAATTCTGGTGCGTCCGAATTCGGTTGCGCCGAAATCCTGTTTTGTTGGCATAGATTTTTTTCGGAGTCGGAAAAATGGCAAAAGGCAAATTCGAGCGCACCAAGCCCCACGTCAACGTGGGCACGATCGGTCACGTGGACCATGGCAAGACGACGCTGACGGCGGCCATCGC
>NZ_JBXAGC010000039.1:0-32532 GCF_058793725.1 Acidovorax sp. GW835-FHT14B10 | reverse complement strand
GATCCACCGAGCGAAGCCTTGAATTATATACCGGGTTTTTACCCAGCAAAACCCAAAACCATCTTCTTTTTTCCTCCGCCTCCAGAACCCTCACAAAGAAGGCCAACGGCAGCGAAGCCATCGACTATAGCACGGGAAACGCTACGTCTGAGGCAAGACTCCAGCGCACCCAGCGATATCAATCCCTCACACCTTCCACTTCTCCAGCAGTTTGTCCGGCCCCAAGGCGTCGTAGCCTTCAAAGGGCTGATGGATCCATGGATTGGTGGGCAGGAACTCCACCGAATAGTCTGGCGTGAATGTTGACATGCCCTTGGTCCAGATGACCGCACTGCGCAATTCCGAGATGGGAGCATAGTTCGTCTTCAACATGTCCATCACCGCGTGCAACGTGTGGCCAGAATCCGCCAGATCGTCCACCAACAACACACGTCCGGCAATTTCACCTTTGGGCGTAGTGATGAAACGTGCGATATCCAGATGCCCTTGAACCGTGCCCGCTTCAGCCCGGTAAGAACTCGTAGACATGATTGCCAAAGGCTTGTCAAAGATGCGACTCAGGATGTCTCCTGGACGCAAACCACCACGGGCCAGACAGAGGATGGTCTCGAACTCCCATCCCGATTGATGCACTTTGAGCGCCAGCTTCTCGATGAGATTGTGGTACTCGTCATAGCTTACGTAAAGGTGTTTGCCGTCTTCTGTCAACATACTTGCTCCTGAATCAATAGCTGGCAACGCTTTAAATTTAACTATCCAGGGGCTATGCCACGTAGGGATGGCGCATCAGGATGGTGTGGTCACGATCCGGACTGGTAGAGACCATGGCAATTGGCACGCCGGTGACTTCAGCGATACGCTCCAGGTATTGCCGCGCACTCAATGGCAGCTTGGCATAGTCCGTCACGCCAACCGTGGACTCACTCCAACCTGGCAACGTCTCATAAACGGGCTGGCAACGCGAAATGTCATCCGCGCCCATCGGCAGCAGGTCGATCAGCTCGCCGTCAAGTTCATAACCGGTGCACAGCTTCAACTCCGACAGACCATCCAGTACGTCCAGCTTCGTGATGCAGAGGCCTGACAAGCCATTGACCTGTGCGCTGCGCTTGAGCAACGCAGCGTCAAACCATCCGCAACGACGACTGCGTCCAGTCGTTACACCCTTCTCCGCCCCCACCGTGCTCATGTGGTAACCCGGCGTACCGGGCTTCTCCCAATCCAGTTCGGTAGGGAAGGGACCGCCTCCCACGCGGGTGCAGTAAGCCTTGGTAATGCCGAGGATGTAATGAAGCATGCCGGGCCCGACACCAGAGCCCGCCGCAGCGTTGCCTGCAACGCAGTTGCTGGAGGTCACATAGGGATAGGTACCATGATCCACGTCGAGCAAGGTGCCCTGCGCGCCTTCAAACAGCAGATTCTCGCCCGCCTCGTGCGCATCGTTGAGCTCCCGTGAAACATCCGCCATCATGGGTTTGAGCAACTCAGCATGGCGCATGGCTTCGGCGTAGACCGCATCGAATTGCACTTCACCGTTGCGGATATAGGGCTTGAGAGCGTCACCAAAAACGAATTTGCCGGATCCCAGGAAAGTCGCCAGCACATGGTTATGCAAACAGAGCAGTTCGCGCAATTTCGCAGCAAACCGCTCCGGGTACTTGAGATCCTGGACCCGCAAGGCACGGCGGGCAATCTTGTCCTCATAAGCGGGACCAATTCCCCGGCCCGTAGTGCCAATTTTCTCCGTACCGCCTTGCTCACGGGCAGCCTCTCGGGCAACATCCAGCGCCGCATGAAATGGCAAGATCAGCGGACAGGCCTCACTGATGCGCAAGCGTGAGCGGACCTCGACACCGGCTTTCTCAAGTCCCTCGATTTCCTCGAAAAGCTTGGCAGCAGACAGCACCACCCCGTTGCCGATGTAGCACTTGACTCCCGGTCGCATGATGCCACTGGGGATCAGATGCAGCGCGGTCTTCACGCCGTTGATCACCAGCGTGTGCCCTGCGTTGTGCCCTCCCTGAAAACGAACAACGCCCTGTGCGCTTTCCGTCAACCAGTCCACCAGCTTTCCTTTGCCCTCGTCACCCCACTGGGTACCGACCACGACCACATTGCGACCTTTGGTTGCTTTCATCTCAAACCCAATTCAATTGTCAATTGCTTCAATAGCTTGCACGACCCATTGACCCGAGGCCAAAACCAGCTCTCGATCGCAATGGAACTCATCAACTTCGCTTTCGTGCCCCGGCAGCACGCAAACCACGGTTTCGCCACGATTGCGCAGCGTCGAAATGGCTGCATGAACATCGCCCGAATCATCCCAGGGTGCACGAATGGCAGCCTTCAGTGGACGCGGGGATACCACGCCGACCACCTGTTTTATGTCAAGACTGAACCCAGCGGCAGGCCGGTTGCGCCCAAATACGGCACCCACTTCGTCATAACGACCACCGCGCACCAGGGCATCGCTGGCTCCGGGCGCATAGATGGCAAAGCGCGCCCCACTGTAATAGGCATAGCCCCGCAAATCGGCCAGATCAAAAGTGACACGCACACCCTCCAGACGGGATGCCAGCCACTTCAAGTTGGATAGCAGTTCACGCACACCAGGCGTGCGCTTGAGGGCCTGCTCTGCCTCAATCAAAATACTTTCATCACCATAGAGCTGCAACAACGCCAGCAACCCCTCGCGCGATGCCACGGGAAAATCGCGGGCCAGAAAAGCCAGCTCGCCGGCATCCTTGGTGGCCAAGGCTGCGTGAATGGCCTGAAGCAGGTTGCCATCCACCGTCACGCCTGCAAGCAAGCTACGAACGATCCGAACATCGGCAAGATCCACGGTGGTGTCTCGCACATTGGCGACCCGCAAGCAATGCAGCGCCAGCAACAGCGCCTCAAGATCTGCCTCCAGCCCGGCATGGCCATAGATTTCTGCACCGAACTGCAGCGGCTCGCGCGTCGCATGGGGACGGTCAGGGCGCGTGTGCACCACCGGGCCGCAGTAGCAGAGTCGGGTGACCCCCTTCCGGTTGAGCAGATGCGCATCGATGCGGGCAACCTGGGGTGTGGTGTCGGCACGCAACCCCAAGGAGCGGCCAGAGAGCTGATCCACCAACTTGAAAGTCTGCAGACCGAGCGCCTCACCGGTTCCCGTCAGCAGAGACTCCAGGTGCTCCAGCAACGGCGGCATGACAAGCTCATAGCCATAGCAGCGGGCCGTATCAAGCAGCCCGCGACGCAATTCTTCGATGTGCCGCGCTTCGGACGGCAAGACATCGGCAATATGATCCGGCAGGACCCAAGCAGACATGGAAATGGGAAGGCTGTTAAAAACGTGATTCTACCGGCAGCGGTGAAACACACCGAACGCTGCCATGGTGGCGGGATTGAGGTCCGCAGAATCAGACCAGCAGCATGGCAATGCCAGAAACGATGCACAGCAGTGCGAAAAACCGAATCTGGCCGTCGCGCAGCTGCACCATCTGCGTAAAGACACGGCGCCAGCCGGCAGGTGACACGAACGGCAAAAGCCCCTCGATCACCAACACCAACGCCAGCGCGGTCCAGAGACTATCGTTCAATTCCACGGGGCTTGGCCGGTGGTGTTACTTGCGAGCCGACGGAACTGCAGGGGAAGCAGATCCTCCCCGAAAAGCCTTGAAAAAATCTGATGAGGACGGGTCCAGCACCATGACGTCGCTCTTCTTGCTGAAGCTGGCCTTGTAGGCTTCCAGGCTGCGATAAAACTGGGCAAACTGGGGATCACGGCCAAACGATTCGGCATAGATGCGCGCCGCCTCGGCATCCCCTTCACCCTTGACCTTTTGTGCATCGCGATAAGCATTTGCAATGGTGATCTCGCGCTGACGATCGGCATCGGCACGAATCTTCTCCCCCTCCGCCGCTCCCGTCGAACGCAGTTCATTGGCCACGCGCTTACGCTCTGCCTCCATCCGGCGATAAACGGATTCGGTGATCGCCTCGACGTAGTCCACCCGGGTGATGCGAACATCCACCACATCCACCCCCCACGGTTTGGCGCCGCGGACGGTTTCCAGGACTTCGCGCTTCACATCGGCCATCAGGTCTTCGCGCTTGAGCGACAACAACTCCTTGACCGTCCGCTTGTTGATTTCCTCCTGAAACGCATTGCGCACCACCCGATTGAGCTGCATGGCACCAGCCGTCTCATCCAGACCAACATTGCGGATGTATTCGGTGGGTTCAGAAATTCTCCAGCGCACATACCAGTCAATGACCACACGCTGCTTCTCCGCCGTCAGCATGGGCTCGGTGTCAGTGCTGTCGAGGGTCAACAACCGCTTGTCAATATAGGACACGTTCTGAAAAGGTGGCGGCAACTTGAAGTTCAACCCCGGTTCCGTGATGACCTCCTTGATCTGCCCCAAGGCATACAAGACGCCAAACTGGCGCTGATCCACGACGAAGAGCATCGAGCTCATCAATGCGAGCACTACCAAGACGGTAGAAGCAATAAATCCAACTCTGTTCACAAGATGCTCCTAGCGGGTTTCGCGGTCACGCGTACGACTGCTGTCACGCGCACGGGAATCGTTCGACAAACTGCCAGCCGGTGCCGACGGAGGCACCGCCAAGGCCCCGCCAGCGACGGGAGCTTCGACCGAACCGGATGATTGCGAGACACCCTGCATGATCTTGTCCAACGGCAGATAGAGCAGGTTGGACCCCTGCCGCGACTCCACCAGCACCTTGGTGACGTTGCCATAAATCTGCTGCATGGACTCCAGATACATGCGGTCGCGCGTAACCTGCGGGGCTTTCTGATATTCCGCCAGAACGGAAGAAAACCGTTGCGCATCGCCCTGTGCCTGGGCCACGATGCGGGCCTTGTATGCAGCCGCCTCTTCCTTCAACCGGGAAGCGGAGCCGACTGCACGAGGAACCACATCGTTGGCATAGGCCTCGGCTTCATTTTTCGCCCGCTCCCTTTCCTGTCCGGCCTTCAACACATCATCAAACGAGGCCTGCACCTGCTCTGGCGGACGCACGCCCCCCTGCTGCAGATTGATGCCGACCACCTCCACACCCACCTTGTAACGGTCGAGTATGGTCTGCATCAGCGCGCGCACCCGCGGCGCAATCTGATCGCGCTCTTCGGCCAGGGCGGTATCCATGCGCATCTTGCCCACCACTTCACGCACGGCCGTCTCCGCCGCCTGCACCACTGCATCTGCCGGATTCTTGCTCTCGAAAAGCCAAGCCCTGGCATCGCTCAGGCGGTACTGAACGGCGAACTTGATTTCGACAATGTTTTCATCTTCAGTCAACATGGCCGACTCACGCAGGCCCGTGCTCTTGATCACATTGTCCCGCCCCACATCGGCAGAGCGAATCTGGGTCACAAAAACCAGTTCGTGGCGTTCAATCGGGTAGGGAAGGCGCCAGTTAAAACCCGCACCCTTGGTGCTTTGGTACTTGCCAAAGCGCGTGATGACTGCCTGCTGGCCTTCCTGGACAATGAAGATACCGGTTCCCATCCAGATCACCAACACAATACCGGCGATAAGCCCAATGCCCATGCCCGCATTCTTCATATCCGGCTGAAAACCACCGCCATTGCCACCACCAGGACCCCGCGATCCGCCATTCCTGTTACCGAACAGCCCACCCAGCTTGCGGTTGAGGTCACGCCACAATTCGTCCAGATCAGGTGGCTGCCCCTTGGATCCAGAGTCACGCCCACGGTCTCCCGAAGGCTGCGCAGGTGGACGCTCGGACTCAGGACGGTTGCCGTCCTCGGCCTTGTCCTCGCCGCGCCCCCATCGGGGGTCGTTCAAATTGAACATCCCACGGATGCGGTCTGGCAGCATTGCCCAGCGTGGGTTACGGTCTTGAAAATTCATGCGCAAAGTCTCTGGTTCTCTGGTGATATCGATGCAACCGGCATTGTGCCCAATCAGGGCGCCTGGGTCGGCAATTCAGCGAGATCGACTGGGGTCATGTCGGCTTGGACTGCAAGCACGGTCTGGGCCAATTTTTGCCGAAGTACATCAAGACCTTGTCCGCTGCGCGCACTGACAAACAGGCGGTCCACAGGTTGGCCCTCCAGTTCGTACATATCCTGCAACAAGGCGGGACGCTGCTCCGGCGCAATGGCATCGAGCTTGTTGAATACCAGCAGCTGAGCAATGTCGGCAGCGCCAATTTCGTGCAGTACCCGCTGCACTTGATCGATCTGCTCGGGGAAGTTGGGATTGGACGCATCCACGACATGCAACAGCAAGTCCGCATCCACCGCCTCTTGCAGCGTGGCCTGGAAGGCATCCACCAGTCCGTGTGGCAAGTCGCGAATAAAGCCGACGGTATCTGACAGCGACACGGACCTACCAGCCTCCCCCAGATACAACTGCCGTGTCGTGGTATCCAACGTGGCGAACAGCTGATCGGCGGCATACGCCCTCGCCTTCACCAAGGCATTGAACAAGGTGGATTTTCCGGCGTTGGTGTAACCCACCAAGGAAATATTGAAAGTATCACGCCGCTCTCGCTGGCGTCGCTGCGTCGAGCGCTGGCGTTTCACCTTGATCAGGCGTTCCTTGGTCCGCTTGACCGCGTCGCTGATCATGCGACGATCCAGCTCAATCTGGGTTTCGCCCGGCCCCCCGCGCGCACCAATCCCACCGCGCTGGCGCTCCAGGTGCGACCAGCGCCGAACCAGTCGAGTGCTCAGGTATTGCAGACGCGCCAATTCCACCTGCAGCTTGCCCTCGTGGCTTCGGGCCCGCTGGGCAAAAATTTCAAGGATCAGCAGCGTCCGGTCGTTGACAGGCAACTCAAGGTGGCGCTCCAGATTGCGCTGCTGTGCAGGACTCAATGCCTGATCAAAGAGCACCTCCACCGCACCATGCATCTGTGCGAGCATGCGGATCTCATCCGCCTTGCCCGAACCGACAAACAGTGCAGCATCGGGTGCCTTGCGCTTGCAGGTCAGCCGTGCAACAGGCTCCAGCCCGGCAGTCTGCGCCAGCAACCCCAATTCCTCAAGGCTGGCATCAAAATGAGGAAGACCAAAATCGACCCCCACCAGAAGCACTGGAGTACGCGGAGCATTGATCGAATCAGAGGAACTCAAATGAACCGGCCCATCTTCGTGGCGGGTCTTTGTTGACCCTCCGTACAGCACCGCGCCCAATCAGGCGCCGCTGTTTTCAGCATCCGGGGTGTCTGCTGTGGAAAAATTGACCGCACGTCCCGGCACAATCGTGGAAATGGCGTGCTTGTAGACCATCTGGGTCACCGTGTTGCGCAGCAACACCACGTACTGATCAAACGATTCAATTTGCCCCTGCAGCTTGATGCCATTCACCAGATAAATGGAGACTGGCACGTGCTCCTTGCGCAGAGCGTTCAGGAAAGGATCTTGCAGAAGTTGGCCTTTATTGCTCACGATATTCTCCGTGTTCAAGTGTTGTTGTAAACCAGCACCTTACCACAGCACACACTGCGGCAAAGTAGACTCCACAAAATCCCTCTGGCGCCCACGCTTTTTGACTTAACTTTCGTCTTTGTCAGCAAAAGGGTTGTGAGATGTCTTCATTTCGATGCGCAGCGGTGTTCCCACCAAATCGAATTCCTTGCGGAAACGCCCTTCCAGGAAACGCTTGAAAGCATCCGTCACATGTTCCAGGGAATTACCGTGGATCACAATCACCGGCGGATTCATGCCCCCCTGGTGGGCGTATCGCATCTTGGGGCGGAACATGCCCGCGCGCTTCGGTGCTTGAAACTGCACCGCCTCCAGCAGCACACGCGTCAGTACCGGCGTGGACATCTTGCAGGTCGCCGCTTTGTGCGCCTGGGCGATGGAAGTCCACAAGGGGCCCAAGCCTTGTCTCTTCTTTGCAGAAATGAAATGTATGGCTGCAAACTTCAAGAACGTCAGCCGGGTTTCAATGGACCGCTCAAGCAATTGGCGCTGGTAGTCATCGACGGCATCCCACTTGTTGATGGCCAGCACCACCGCCCGCCCACTCTCAAGGATGTATCCTGCAATATGCGCGTCCTGGTCTGTGACTCCCTGGGTGGCATCCAGCAACAGCAGCACCACATTTGCCGATTCGATCGCCTGCAGGGTCTTGACCACCGAGAACTTCTCGATAGCCTCAAACACCTTCCCCTTGCGACGCAACCCGGCAGTATCGACCAATTCGAACCGCTGCCCGTTTCGCTCAAAAGGCACCGTAATGGCATCGCGCGTGGTGCCTGGCATGTCAAAGGCAACCAGACGCTCTTCACCCAGCCACGTATTGATCAGGGTTGACTTGCCCACGTTGGGGCGGCCGGCCACAGCCAGCTTTATCACACCTTTATCTATGCCCTGCTCGGAATCGTCAGGCTCCGGCAGATGGAGCGGCTCCAGGGCCAGATCCACCAGCCCACGAATCCCCTGACCATGGGCTGCGGACACCGGGTAGACGTCACCCAGGCCCAATTCGTAGAACTCTGCCAGCTGAACGCCCTGCACCATACCCTCGGCCTTGTTCGCCACCAAAATACACGGTTTGCCAAGCCTGCGAAGATAATTTGCGATGTCGTGGTCCTGCGCTGAAACACCCGCACGGGCGTCCACCACAAAGATCACCACATCGGCTTCCGCCACAGCCTGCTGCGTTTGCTTGGCCATCTCGCGATAGATGCCAGTGGATGCATCCGGCTCGAACCCCCCGGTGTCGATAACGATGTATTCGTGCTTGCCTTGCTTGCCGTTGCCGTAGTGCCTGTCGCGCGTCAACCCGGCAAAGTCGGCCACGATGGCATCTCTCGACTTTGTGAGGCGATTGAACAACGTGGATTTCCCAACGTTCGGACGCCCCACGAGGGCGATAACTGGCTTCATTGAAAATAACCCATCAATCAGGACGGAAGCCATAGATCCCGCCATTGCGGGTGACAGCCACCAAGGTATCCGCAGCAACAACCGGAGCGGCGGCGATGCCGGAGGCATCTGTGGTCAATCGATTCAACGGGCCGCCATCATCGCGAGACAGCAGATGCAGGAGTCCGGCATCATCCCCCACAACAACCGATCGCCCCAAAAGCAGCGGCGCCGTCAGCTTTCGAAACTTGAGCCGGTCCGATGCCCAGGCACGCGTGCCATCGGCTCGGCGCCAGGCAAGCACCGCACCATTGCTCTCAGTTCCAAAAATGAGTTCACCGTTGCCATGAATACCCTCTGTTCCCGCCGCAAGCTGCGTCCAAGCCACAGTGCCACGCGCCGTATTCACGCATCCCACGGATGCTTGAAATGAGCGCGCGCAGACACTATCGCCGACACGCGAAACACGACCGACCAAGTCCACGAGACGCTCCACATCGTTCGTACCACGGGCACTGGCCAGAGGGGCTTCCCATCGCACACTGCCATTGTCCGGATTGAGGCCCACCAAGCGGCCCGACAATCCGACCACCAGCGTGTCACCGACCGCCAGGAGCACCCCGGATTGACGCAATACCAAGGGCTCTCCGGGACGGGACTGGGTCCATAAACGCCGCCCCGTCGCAGCATCATAGGCAGCAACTGACCGGTCGGCAGACAACACAAAAATGCGGTTTCCTGCCACCAGCGGAGCGGTAAAGGTTTGTGCCTGCAAAGGCTTGCGCCACAGCTCGCGCCCTGCCTCCATTGCTACCAGCATATTGCTGCGAGAAACAACGGCAGTCCATTTGCCGTCGCTGCCCACCCCCGCGGACAAGGGTTCACCCAGCGAGGTACGCCAGAGATCAGCCCCCGATCGGGCATCCAGAGCAACCACCACGCCGTCCGCCGATGCGACGGTCACCACATGGCCAGCAGCGTGAATATCCAGGGGCAACCCTGCAACGCTACCGATGCGCGCCGTCCATACCTGGCGAACGCCCAGAACGGGAACATTGGGGCCAAGATCCGCAGGCACGGGCTTGGAACTACCACCCCAGAGCGAGCAACCGCTCAGCACTGCCCCAGCTAAAAGCACGGATGCCACACGCTTGACACGCAAGATCGACAACGGCGAAAGCGGAGCCAAGGGCGAGGTTAGAACAAATCTCATTTTTTGACCTTGTCGGATGTAACGGCCACTGCGACAGCGTCTTGAGGATGAACGCCCAATGCGTTGAGCTTGACTTCCACCAGGCGGCGGTATTCCACACGATCATCAAAAGCCTTGAATGCGCGGCTGTACTCGGCTATGGCTTGCTCCTGCTTTCCCTGCAGCAGCAAGATATCGCCCTTGCGATCAGCAACCACGGCCTCGAACTCGGCCGGAAACGATCCCGAAACTTGCTGGAGTGCGCCATCCAGATCCTTCTGATCCATGAGCACGCTGGACAGGCGCAACCTGGCAAGCGCCTTGTAGCCATCATCACCGGCATTTTCAACGATCCAGGTTAAAGCGTCCTTCGCCCCCGTCGCGTTGCTGGCATCGAGCATGAATTTGGCAAGCACCAGCCCTGCCTGCGCAGTCTGCGCCGTTCCTGCATATTTGGAGCGTAGATCACCAAACGCCTGCTCCATGCGAGCCTGGTCACCGGCGCGGGAAGCCACATCCACGGCATCAAAAAGTGCCGCGGCCTGCGTTGACTGGCGATTCTGCCAATACTGGTAACCATTCCAGGCGGCGAGAGAGCCAAATACCAGCAACACCAGGGAACTGATCAATGTTCCCCAGGTATTCCAGAAATGCTTGAGTTGATCAAGTTGTTCTTGTTCTTCGAGATCGAGATGATTGGCCATGAATATGCTTGCTTGAAATTAACTGGGAAATTGCAGGGTGCTGGCCCATTCGGACACGTTATCCAGGCAGTGCTCTGTCTGCGAACCACTGCGATCTCGTAATGACTTGCACAAAACCATGCCACGCGCCAACTCATCCGATCCAAACACAAGCGCATGCCGGGCGCCACTGGCATCTGCCTTCTTGAACTGGGATTTCATGCTTCCCATGCCTTCACCCGACGCAGGGGCACCATGCATCTGTACGCTGACACCATGCACCCGCAAGCGCTCCAGCGTCGCAATGGCCACCGGCAAAGCGGTCACATCCGGAATGACCGCGTAAACATCCGGGGCCACCGGTGGAATGGCGCTGCCCTGCTCTTTCAGAAGTTCCAGCACACGCTCGACCCCAAGGGCCCAGCCAACGGCAGGCGCGGCCTTGCCTCCTATCTGCTCGATAAGATAGTCGTATCGCCCGCCACCGCAAATGGTGCCCTGGGAACCCAGCTGGTCCGTGACAAACTCAAACACCGTCAGATTGTAGTAATCCATGCCACGCACCAAGCGTGGATTGACCCGCCAGGAAACGCCATTCGCATCCAAAATGGCCTTGACCACGTTGAAATGCTGCAAAGACGCTTCGCCGAGAAAATCAATCAGCCGCGGCGCCGCCTCCACGATCTGCTGCATCGCTGGATTCTTGGTGTCCAGAATCCGCAACGGGTTGCTATGCAGGCGCCGTCGTGCCTCTTCATCCAGAGCATCGACATGGCGTTCCAGATAGGCAATCAAAGCGGCCCGGTGGGCCTTGCGTTCGTCCGGTTGACCCAGACTGTTGATCTCCAGGCGCACATTGTGAAGACCCAGCTCTTTCCATAATGCATTGGCCAACAGAATCAATTCCGCATCCAGTTCCCCACCAGGAAATCCGAGCGCTTCCGCTCCGATCTGATGAAACTGGCGATACCGCCCCCGCTGGGGACGCTCGTGGCGGAACATGGGACCCATGTAGTACAGACGCTTGCCGCCGTCGTACAGCATGGAATGTTCAGCAACAGCACGAACGACTCCAGCCGTCGCCTCCGGCCGCAAGGTCAGTTGCTCGCCATTCAGACGGTCCTCAAAGGAATACATCTCCTTTTCGACGATGTCGGTGACTTCCCCCAGCCCACGAACGAACAGCGACGTCGGCTCGACAATCGGCGTGCGAATATTGCGATAGGCATACCGCTCCATGAGCGAGCGCACCTTGCTCTCCAGCCATTCCCACCGCGCGGAGTCGGGCGGCAAGATGTCGTTCATGCCTTTGACAGCGGTTAGCTTTTCAAGCTTCGACACAGGGGTTCCTTTTTCAGTACGCACTGCGGTATTTTCTTTATGGAGATGAAAGGATAAGAAACAGGGCGCGCCAACGACCTGCAGGTCAAGCGCGCCGGGACCGCGCTCACAAACTACGCGGTCGAAGACACTGCCCCGAACCGCTTCTCGATGTAGTTTTCAACGATCTGGTGGAATTCATTGGCGATGTTGTCGCCACGCAGGGTGAGGGCTTTTTCCCCATCAATGAACACCGGAGCAGCAGGTGCTTCACCGGTACCGGGAAGGCTTATGCCGACATCAGCGTGCTTGCTTTCGCCAGGGCCATTCACGATGCACCCCATGACCGCAATCTTCAGATTTTCCACACCGGGATAACGCACGCGCCACACAGGCATCTGCGCGCGAAGGAAATCGTCAATCTGTTTGGCCAGATCCTGAAAAGTGGTGCTGGTCGTGCGGCCGCAACCAGGGCATGCCGTCACACTGGGGACGAAAATCCGCAACCCCAGCGACTGCAGGATCTCCGATGCCACCACAACTTCCTGTGTCCGCGATTCGCCCGGTTGGGGTGTGAGCGAGACGCGAATGGTGTCGCCAATGCCCTCTTGCAGCAAGATCGACAAAGCGGTGGCAGAGGCCACGGTTCCCTTGGTACCCATTCCCGCTTCCGTGAGCCCCAGATGCAGCGCATAGTCGCAACGGCGTGCCAATTCACGGTAAACCGAGATCAGATCCTGAACGCCACTGACCTTGCACGAGAGGATGATCTGATTGCCGTCCAAGCCCATGTCTTCGGCACGACGCGCGGATTCCACGGCTGAAGTGATCAGCGCCTCGTACATCACCTGGCGCGCATCCCACGGTTGGGAGCGACGGCTATTGGCATCCATCAGGCTTGCAAGAAGTTCCTGGTCAAGACTGCCCCAATTGACACCGATACGAACCGGCTTGCTCCACCGCATTGCAGCTTCGATCATTTGACCGAACTGGCGATCACGCTTGTCTCCCTTGCCGACGTTGCCCGGATTGATGCGGTACTTCGACAATGCCTGGGCACAATCCGGGAAATCGGTCAACAGCCGATGGCCGTTGTAATGAAAATCGCCGACCAGGGGAACGCTCTCCCCCATGCGATCCAGTTGCTCCCGGATATAGGGGACCGCTGCCGCAGCCTCCGGCGTGTTGACGGTAATCCGGACAAACTCGGACCCCGCCTGGGCAAGCTCCTTCACCTGGATAGCTGTGCCGATAGCATCCACCGTATCCGTATTGGTCATGGACTGGACGCGCACAGGAGCATCGCCGCCCACCGTGACGACACGAGATCCCCACACCACCCTCGCCTGCCTGGAGCGTCGAAGGGCAGGTGTTGACACGGAGATTGGCGCGGTATTGGTATCCATTGTTTCCACTATCTCACCTCGAAGCGAGCGACATTCTCACGGGACACGGAGCCAAGCTCATAAGGCTTGCCACGCACAAAAACCTCGGTGGCATCCGCTCGTCCGATGACTACCGCCAGAGGCAGTGCACCCGACACAGAAACCAGCTCGTCGGGTGCCAAATTGCGCTGAAATACCACGGCACCTGTCGCATCCCGAACCTGTATCCAAGACTCGCTCCTGGCCTTGAAGGCAAGCACACCGGCAGGTGCATCGACAGCAGACGGGGGGGCGGCAGATGCTTCAGCCGAAGACAGGGCAGGAACAGGTGGCACCTCCCCCGCCAACTCCTTGGAGTCACTGGTAAAAGCCGCGACCTCCACGCCAGAGGTGGCACTCGCCGGCGCGGGAATTGCGGTGGCTGGGCGCTCCTGCGCCACATCCACCGCAGGTGTGGAAATCACGGCATCTGGCGCTCGTTGCTTGAACAATGCCAACAGATCACCTTCAAGACTGCGGGGCAAAAAAACCATCAACGCTGCCCCGATCAGCAGCATGCCCACCACCCACACCAGCGTTTTCGAGCGTGAAACGACAAACGGCGTAGACGATGATTTGCTTCGGAAGCCCTTGACGGTCGCATTCAGCCGCCCGTCATTGGTGGACAGCCTGGGACTTTCTCCTTGGGGGAGAAGCGCCAGAACCGGCTCAGGGTTGATCTTCAGGGTACGGCAAATGCTGGACGCCAAAGCCCGCACAAATACGATGTCCGGGAGGGCAGAAAAATCATCCGCCTCCAGGGCTTCGAGCTTTCTCACAGGGACCTTCGTGGCTCCCGCCAGAGCAGCAATGTGCACCCCGGCAGCTTCTCGGGCCTCCCGCAACAACGCGCCCGCCGTCACCCCTCGCGCATATTGGCCATGCGATCCAACCCCCGGCTGCTCGCTCATCAACTCACTCATTGAATGCCCCGCGTTCATACGCGCCCCACTCGCGCGACTCAGGAAACCGCTTGCGCAACTGGTCTGCAAGCTGCCGCGCGGCCACCGTGTCCCCCAAGGCACGCTCCACCTTGATCCCGAGCCACAAAGATTCCGAGTTGGCATATTCGCTGTTGTTGAGGCGCCGAATGTAAAACTGCGCACGACTCAACTCATGGCGTCGCAACAGCAACGCCGACAGGTGGTACCCCACCACGGGGTTTGCAGCATCCAGTTCATAGGCCTTGATCAGGGACTGCTCGGCTTCTGCATACTGTGCTGCACCCACCTGGCACAGTCCTCTGGCCATCAGCGTCTTGCCACGGGCAGCATATGCAGGGTTGTCCAGCGCACGGACAAACTGCTGATCCGCTTCTGCATATTTTTTCTGCTGGCATAAAAGCCAGCCAAAGTTATGCAACAAATTGGGGTCACCTGGACGCAATGCCTGCGCCCGGCGAAAGCTTTCTTCCGCCTGGGCAAAATCGTTGAGACGCAAATAGATAAGACCACGCAGGTTGTAGGCGTCCGCATAGTTGGCATCAGCCGCAAGCGACTGCTTGACCTCGTCCAGGGCCACGGCAGTTTGTCCCATCTCGAAATAATTCGATGCCAGCTCCAGGCGAATTCGTGCACGGCGCCTTGCATCAGGTTCGTCGGACGGTGTCACCAGATCCGCAGTGGAGTCCGGAGCAGAGGCGCCCCCATTGGCCGCACAGCCACCAAGAGCAAAACAAAAGCCCAGGACACCACAAGCCATCAGTGTCCGGTGCCAATAGTGCCGCCAGCGACCACCAGTCGATCCCACCATGTAGCGCTTCCTTGATAAGTAGCGACCTAAGTCACCTGTTTGAGCACGATTGTGCGTTGCTTTGCCATACGCTCCACCACACGCGTGCGGTCTTTCACATCGCCTGCCAATTGACCGCAGGCAGCATCGATATCATCCCCGCGCGTCTTGCGCACTGTCGTGACAATTCCCGCTTCGCTCAGCACTTTTGCGAAGATTGCCACCTGTGCCTGGGAAGAACGCTTGAGCCCTGATGCCGGAAATGGATTGAACGGAATCAGATTGAATTTGCAGTGGATCGCCCTGCCAATCGATGGTTTGACCAGTTCAATCAGTTGATGGGCATGCTCGATCTGGTCGTTCACCCCATCCAGCATGCAATATTCAAATGTGATGAAGTCCCTTGGCGCATGCTCGAGATAACGGTGGCACGCCTCCAGCAATTCCTGGATCGGGTACTTGCGGTTTATCGGCACCAGATAATCGCGCAAGGGATCATTGGGCGCGTGCAAGGACACAGCCAGGGCCACAGGGCAGTCCTGCGACAATCGATCCATCATGGGAACGACACCGGAGGTAGACACCGTTACACGCCTGCGTGACAGGCCATAACCATGGTCATCGAGCATGACCCTCAACGCCGGCACAAGGGCCGCATAGTTTTGTAGCGGCTCCCCCATCCCCATCATCACCACGTTGGTAATGATGCGGGAAGAAGATCCAAAGCGGGTGCGCAACGCGTGCTCGGCAAACCACAACTGCGCAATGATTTCACCCGTGGTGAGATTGCGGCTGAAGCCTTGATGCCCTGTCGAGCAAAATCGGCACCCCACTGCACAACCGGCCTGCGACGATACGCAGAGTGTTCCCCGGTCATCTTCAGGAATGAACACGGATTCGACGGCATTGCCGCCACCCACGTCAAACAACCATTTGACCGTGCCATCAGCCGACACATGCTCACTGATGACTGGCAGGGCCTGCACATGAGCACAGCCCTTCAACTTGGTCCGCAACGCAACGGCCAGATCGCTCATGCCGTCAAAATCGCTGACGCCCCGCTGGTGAATCCAGCGAAAAAGCTGTGTCGCACGAAAACGCTTTTCTCCGAGCTGACCACAAAAACCGATCAACCCATCCAGGTCAAAATCCAGAAGATTGGTTGTCATGGCAGCCACGCCCTCGGTCGGTCACAGCTGTCCCCAGCACTTGATTTCTCCAGCGAGACCAGAACGAGTGTGGGGACAATCATGTCAGCGCGCGTAGACGTTCATGCCGGCGAAGAAGAAGGCGATTTCCACTTGAGCGGTCTCAGGGGCATCGGAACCATGCACGGCGTTGGCATCAATGCTGTCTGCAAAATCAGCGCGAATGGTGCCGGCCTCGGCCTTCTTCGGATCCGTTGCACCCATCAACTCGCGATTCTTCAGGATCGCGTTCTCACCTTCCAGCGCCTGAATCATGACGGGGCCGGAGATCATGAAATCCACCAGATCCTTGAAGAAAGGACGTGCCTTGTGCACCGCATAGAACTGCTCAGCTTCCAGACGGGAGAGGTGCGCCATACGGGCAGCGACAACCTTGAGGCCGGCGGCTTCAAAGCGGGCATAAATCTGGCCAATGACATTCTTGGCAACTGCGTCGGGCTTGATGATGGAGAGAGTACGTTCGATAGCCATATTGATTCCTGGTGTGATGTTGCTGTGATTTTTGCCCATAGGGCAAAGCTTTTGATTCTAACCGGGCAAGAAAACGCCAGCAGGTCTAGCGATTGCCTCCGCGACGGGATCCACCCCCCATACGGCGCTGATCCTGACGGTGGCGCGACAAACTGTCTACGCCAATGTAGCCCACCGATGTTTTCATGGGATCGGGTTGTGAGCTCCCGCGCTGGCGATCCGGGTTGCCGCTGCGCGCACCCGCATCATCCGATCGACGGGGCACCTGGCCACGCGACTTGCCCCCTCCGCCACCGGCACCTGCAGAACGCTTGCGAGCATCGCCCACGCGTTGCCCCCCGCGTCCGCCACTCCTGTCACCGCGACCTGAGCCGCCAATGCCTTCCTCGCCACTCACACCCCTGGCTTCCGGGCGCCCCGCCCCGGCAGCCTGCACCAGGGCACGGATGTCGCTCTCATCGAGCTCCAGCCAGCCCCCCCGTTTAAGCCCACGGGGCAAGACCATTGCTCCATACCGGATCCGGATCAGGCGGCTGACCGCATGGCCCACGGCCTCCAGCATGCGACGCACCTCGCGGTTGCGCCCCTCGGAGATGGTGACGCGATACCAGCAGTTGGAACCCTCCCCACCGCCGTCCTCGATCGAACCAAACGCGGCCATGCCGTCGTCCAGCCGGACACCGTCCAGCAAATGCTGTTTTTCTTCGTTGCTCAAGGCGCCCAGGACGCGTACGGCATATTCCCGCTCCAACCCAAATCGGGGATGCATCAGCTTGTTGGCCAGCTCGCCCGAACTCGTGAACAAAAGCAGCCCCTCGGTATTCAGATCCAGCCGACCAACCGACTGCCACTTCCCCTGCTGCAGCCGGGGAAGCTTGCGAAACACGGTCGGGCGGTTTTGTGGATCATCGTGGGAAACCACCTCCCCGACGGGCTTGTGATACGCGATGACACGCGCTGGCGGAGGATCGATGCGGTAACGAATCGGCTTGCCGTTCACCTTCACCTGATCGCCAAACTGCACGCGCTGACCGATGTGTGCCGGCTCGTTGTTCACCGAAATTCGTCCCTCGAGAATCAACTGCTCCATCTCGAGGCGAGAGCCCAACCCGGCCTGTGCCAGCACCTTGTGAAGCTTGGGCGTTTCTGCCTGGGGCAATAAAACGCGCTTGGGGGCCACGTCCTCGCTGTTGACCTCGTCGGCATCGAAACGCCCGGAAATGACGTCTTCGAACTGGTAGCCACCCACCGCAGAGGGGGAGGATCGCTTGCCACGCCCAGCGCCTCCCGCGTGGCGCGGACTCGCCGGGGGCCTCGTACCGGCCTGGCTGCGATCTTCTATCGCTGGCAATTCCGCAACGACGGTCTGAAACGCCACTTCCACGCTCTTCAGCGGGACCGACAACACCGCAGCAGACTCCGGCTCCACCGATTCTTTGGCGAGCGCAGCATGGGCCGCCACTTCCTCGACGGCGCCATCCGTTGGCGCCGCTTTCTTGCGAGATGTTTTTCGTGCCGCAGGCTTCTTCTGAAGCGTTGCCGCCTCGGAATTCTCCGTCTCATGCGGCATGTTCTTTACATCGGAAGTGGAATCGTTCATAAATTATTTCCCGAGACACCCCTGGGGGCATCCTCTTGTTCATCGTGGAGATTGGTCTCCACACTTGGCCCGGCCTGCATCTCCTGCAGCGCTTCCTGGCGTTCCAGCCCCGGCAACTGATCGCTCACCGGCGAAAAAGCTCCGGGGATACCGCCTCCATCCATCTCCAAAGCTCCCTGCAGGCTGGCTGCCGAGGCCATTGCCTCCAGTACCGAAGCACTGCCGGCAGGATCATCCAGCACAGGCAACTGGTCCAGTGACTGCAATCCCAGATCATCCAAAAACTGGCGCGTGGTGGCAAACAACGCTGGCCGGCCCACTGTTTCGCGGTGGCCAATGACCTCCACCCAACCCCGGTCCTCCAGTTGCTTGACGATCAGGCTGTTGACGGTGACACCCCGAATGTCCTCAATGTCTCCACGCGTCACCGGTTGACGGTACGCAATGATGGCCAGTGTCTCCAGCGTGGCACGTGAATAGCGCGGAGGTTTTTCCGGGTGAAGTTTGTCCAGGTATTCACGCATTTCGGGGCGGCTTTGAAATCGCCACCCGGAGGCCACCTGCACCAGTTCAACACCCCGCAAAGCCCAGTCCTGCTGGAGTTCCTGCAACAGGACTTTCAGCGTATCCGCCCCCAGTGCATCATCAAAAAGTACACGCAGCTCCCGTACCGCCATGGGCTGCGCAGCGCAGATCAGGGCGGTTTCGAGGACCCGTTTGGCATCCACCGTATTCATGGTTCAGCGATTCCGGGAAAAATTGGGCCACACAGCGATTGCAGGCACTACACCAACTGCAGGAGTCGATCCATGGTGCACCAGAAAGACACTCTGGAACAAAGCACCGCGCGGCGGGAAACCGCCTTCGGGCGAATGCGGTCGGGCAGACCGTCAGGGCGGATTGTAGCCCAGCCCCCACTGAGACAGCGCCTGCGCCATATCGGGCGGCAATGGCGCCTGAAACTCAAGCGCGAGGCCTGAGACCGGGTGCTGGAAACACAGCCGGTAAGCGTGAAGAGCCTGGCGCTCCAGTCCCGCAGCGGGAGCCCCTCCGTAAAGAGCGTCCGCCACCAGGGGGTGCCCTATGGATGCCATGTGCACCCGAATCTGATGCGTGCGCCCCGTATGCAAGGTGCACTCCACCCAGCAACCCATGTCATTGCCTTGAAGCCATCGCACATCGGTGCGCGCGGGTTTGCCGGCATGGCTGTCCAGATTCACCACAGCCATGCGCAAACGGTTGCGTGGGTCGCGCCCTATGGCGGCCTGCACCGCGCGGTTGCGCGGCCCCGTCCAGGGCCGGTGCGCCAGCGCAAGGTACTGCCGGTGCACGGTGCGCTGCGCAATCATGCGCACAAGTGCGTCCATCGTGGCCCGATCCCGGGCAACCACCATGAGCCCACTGGTGTCCTTGTCCAGCCGGTGCACGATGCCAGCGCGGGGCACCAGGTGCGCTTTTTCGTCGCGCGCCAGCAACCCGTTCAGCAACGTTCCACCCCAGTTGCCCGGGGCGGGATGAACCACCAGGCCCGCCGGCTTGTTGATCACGAGCAGATGCTCGTCCTCATAAACCACGTCGATAGGTAGCGATTGCGGGCGAAACGCCTGGCTCTGCAGCGTCGGGCGCAGCTCGATCACGAGCGGATCGCCCGCCTTCACCCGCGCAGCAGCCTTGGTCGCCGTATGACCGTTCAGGGAAACAAGCCCCTGCGACAGAAGCTGCTGGAGATAGCTGCGGGAAAATTCGGGCACAAGCTCGACCAACGCACGGTCCAGACGCGCGCCATGCTGGGCGACGCCCACCTCCAGATGGCGCAGTTCGGATTCAGCCTCGGCAAGACCACTGAATTCGTCCGAGAAACCCGCATCCTCCGCACTCTCTGACAACCCATCCCCCTGTGCGGTCACCAACGCCGGTTTTTCGTCCGGACCAACCTCGTGGAGCGCATGAGACACAGCGGACAAGCTCAGCGCGCCGGCAGGTAGCGGACAGGGTCCACGGGTTTGCCCTGGCGGCGAATCTCGAAATGAAGCTTCACGCGATCGGCATCCGTGCTGCCCATCTCCGCGATTTTCTGCCCACGCCGCACGGTCTGGTCTTCCTTGACCAGCAGCGCCTGGTTGTGTGCATAGGCGGTCAGGAAGGTGTTGTTGTGCTTCAGGATGACCAGATTGCCATACCCCCGCAAACCGGCGCCCGCATACACCACCCGCCCGTCGGCTGCGGCGAGAACCGGGTCACCGGCTTTGCCGGAAATATCGTAGCCCTTGTTACGGGCCTCATCAAACCCCGCCAGCAAGGAGCCAGAGGCAGGCCAGATGAAAGGAACATCATCCTCCGACGAGGCGGCTGCGGGCGCAGGCGACGGGACGGGGGCAGGCACGGGCGCTGCGGTGCTGGCGGCCGGTTTGGGGGCACTGGCGACCGAAGAAGGGATGACAGCTGCGGAAGCGATAGGACGCGTCACCACACCCGTCTCTGTGACAGCGGCCGAGGGCGGCACGACGCGCAGCACCTGCCCCACTTCGATCAGGTTGGCATTGTCCAGGTTGTTCCAGCGCGCAATGTCCTTCCAGCCCTGCCCATTCTCAAGGCCGATGCGAATCAGCGTATCCCCGGCCTTGACAGTGTAATAACCCGGTTTTCCAGCGTTCTCGGCGCCCGGCAAGGGCTTGGCGGGCGCGACAACCACCCCGGGAGAGGAGGATGCCGCCGAAGACGCTCCACGGTCCTCCACAGGAGCCTTCGTCATCCGGGTTCCGCAGCCGGCAAGCACCAGCGCCGTCAACACGGCGGAAACACCAACGACATGACTACGCGATACCAACATAAGCATTCCCTTCAGGCAATCCCCGATTTTAGGGGGACAAAATGAACCGGCTCGAGAACGCTTTGTTTCAATCCGTGCGCGGTTTTGTCGATCACAAGCAACACTTGCTGGCCGCCGGCAAGCGCCATGGGCGCAACGAGGCGTCCTCCCGCGGCCAACTGGTCGCACCAGGCCTGCGGCACCGCCTCGCCACCGGCCGCCGCAATGATGGCCGCATAGGGCGCACCCTTGGCATAACCCTGCATGCCATCGCCAAACAACAAATGCACGTTGGCCAGCCGCAGATGGCGCAGGTTGTCACGGGCCTTTTCGTGCAGGCCGCGCAGCCGCTCGACCGAATACACCTCGCGTGCAACATGGCTGAGCACCGCGGCCTGGTAACCGCAACCGGTGCCAATTTCCAGCACCCGACCCAGCCCGCCAGCGCGCACGCCGTCGGCCCCCAAAAGCAGCTCGCACATGCGCGCCACCACGCTCGGCTTGGAGATGGTCTGGGCCAGGCCAATGGGCAGACTGGTGTCTTCGTACGCCTGATTCACCAGCGCACTGTCGACAAAACGGTGCCGCTCCACAGTGGACATGGCCTGAAGCACCACCGGCGAGGAAATACCGCCTGCAGCAAGCTTTTGCACCATGCGGGCGCGCACCGCTGCCGAGTCCAGCCCGACCCCCTGGGGCGCAGCGGGGGCACTGGCGCGCATCGGCATGGGGGCGATTCTGGAGGGAGCCCCCCCCGAGCCGTCCAGGCGCGCAGGAAAACCGGGCCTGCGCTGCATCACCACTGCGGGGCCGCTGGTCCAGCAGCCACCAGGCGGGACGCGGTTTGCGCCCAATAGCCAAGATTGTCATGGTCCGTCAGGTCCACCTTCAGGGGGGTGACTGACACATGCCCCTGGGCCGTCGCGTGAAAATCGGTACCCTCGGCGTCGTCCTTGGCCGCGCCAGCACCGCCAATCCAGTACATCACCTCCCCACGCGGGCTTTCCTGCACGATCACGCGCTCGGCCGCATGGCGGCGCCCCAGGCGGCACAGCTTTAAAGGGCGCAATGCCTGCAGCGGCATGTTCGGGATGTTGATGTTGAGCAGCCAGGGCGCCTCGGCCACCAGGTTCTGCGCCATCATCTGCGCAACGATTTCGCGGGTCTTGTGCGCCGCCGCCTCGATCTCGCCCCAGCCCTTGTCCACCTGCGAAATCGCCATGGCCGGGATGCCGAACAGATACCCCTCCATGGCAGCGCCCACCGTACCCGAATAAATGGTGTCGTCGCCCATGTTGGCGCCGTTGTTGATGCCGGACACCACCAGATCAGGGCGGTAGCCGAGCAGCCCCGTGAGGGCGATGTGCACGCAGTCGGCCGGCGTGCCATTGACGTAGCGAAAGCCGTTGGTGGCCTGGTGCACATACAGCGGCGAATGCAGGGTCAGGGCGTTCGACTTGGCACTGTTGTTGTGCTCGGGCGCCACCACCTCGACGTCTGCGATGGTCTTGAGCGCGTCGTACAAGGCCACGATGCCCGGTGCCTGGTAGCCGTCGTCATTGGATAGGAGAATCTTCATGGTCACTGTGCGGATTGCAACGGATTGTAGGTGGCGCCCAGCCAGGATGCACCCGTCGCCCGTGGGACATCGCACACCCTTGGGCCACCCCTATCATGCAGGCCACCATTGACAGGAGACATTCCATGCACGCTTGGCTTTGCACCAACCCCACCGGCGTTGACGCGCTCGCCTGGACCGAACTGCCCACGCCCACGCCCCAAGCGGGCGAGGTGCTCATCGAAATCAAGGCGGCCAGTCTGAACTTTCCCGATCTGCTGATCGTGCAGAACAAATACCAGATGAAACCGCCTCTGCCCTTCGTGCCGGGCTCCGAATACGCGGGCGTGGTGCAGGCGGTGGGAGAGGGCGTCACCCATCTGCAAGTAGGCCAGAACGTGGCCTGCCTCTCGGGAACGGGTGGCTTTGGCACGCACACCATCGCCCCGGCGGCCCGGTGCATGCCCCTGCCAGAGGGTTTCTCGTATGTGGATGCCGCCGCCTTCATCATGATCTACGCCACCTCGCACCATGCGCTGGTGGACCGGGCCCAGCTCAAGGCCGGCGAGACGGTGCTGGTGCTCGGCGCCGCAGGCGGCGTGGGCACCGCCGCCATCCAGATCGCCAAGGCCATGGGTGCACGCGTGATCGCAGCCGCCTCCAGCGCCGAAAAATGTGCGCTGTGCACGTCCATCGGCGCCGACGCCACCATCAACTACAGCCAGGAAAATCTGCGGGACGCGATCAAGGCCCTGACCGACGGCAAGGGACCGGACGTGGTCTACGACCCCGTGGGCGGTGATTTTGCCGAGCCGGCCTTCCGCTCCATCGCGTGGCGCGGCCGCTACCTGGTGGTGGGCTTTGCCTCGGGCCCCATTCCGGCGCTGCCGTTCAACCTGGCGCTGCTCAAGGGAGCCTCCATCGTCGGGGTATTCTGGGGCGACTTTGCCAGGCGCGAGCCCCAGGCCAATGCCGCCATGATGGGCGAGCTGGCCCAGTGGTACGGCCAGGGCAAGATCAAGCCCGTGATCGACCGCACCATGCCCATGGCCGAGCTGCCCGCAGCCTACGCCCACATGGGCTCGCGTGGCGTGATGGGCAAGCTGGTCATGGTCAACTGATGGATCACCAGACCAGGGGACTGCACGAAAAATCGCCGGCATCCGCCACCCGGCCTTTCCGGAAGGGCCACTGCAGCACATTCTGATTCAGCGCCGGCTGGCCCAGCTGGGCGAGAGCGAAATCAGCACCGAAACCATCCAGCGCGCCGACAAGAGCATGTACCTGGCCAAGCGCTCGGGCAAGAACCGGGTCATGGCCGCCTGAACCCGCCCCACACCCCCCACCCGCTGCCATGACACCCCTGCAACGCCGCGCCTTCCTGCAGTACGCCAGCGGGGCAGCCGCCGCCGGCACCCTGCCCCGCTGGGCCTGGAGCAACAGCCCGGTGCAGCACGACCCCTTTGCGCTGGGCGTGGCCAGCGGCGACCCGACCCCGGAGGGCGTGGTGCTCTGGACGCGGCTGCAGCCCACGCCAGACCACCCATTCACTGCGCAGCTCACCGTGCACTGGGAACTGGCCGACGACCCGGCCTTTCGGCACATCGTGCAACGCGGCCAGGTCACGGCGCTGCCGGCCCTGGGCCACAGCGTGCATGTGGAGGTGACTGGCCTCGCCCCGGCGCGCTGGTACCACTACCGCTTCATGCTGGGGGATGCCGCCAGCACCACGGGCCGCACCCGCACTGCACCCGCCGCCGATGCGCTGGACGCCCACCTGCGCATCGCCTTTGCCTCCTGCCAGCGCTGGGAGCACGGCCACTACGCCGCCTGGCGCCACCTGTGCGCCGACCAGCCCGACCTGGTGCTGTTCCTGGGCGACTACATCTACGAATACGCGACGCCCCCCATCACGACGGGGCTGGCCCGCGTGCACACGCTGCGGCACGCCAGCACCCTGGCCGACTTCCGCGACCGCTACGCACTGCACAAGAGCGACCCCGCCCTGCAGGCGGCCCACGCCGCGTGCCCCTGGGCCGTCACCTGGGACGACCACGAGGTGCAGAACGACTACGCCAGCGCCCAAGGCAAGGGCAGCCAGGGCGACCCGGCAGCCTTCCTGGCCCTGCGCAGCGCCGCCTGGCAGGCGTTCTACGAAAACATGCCGCTGCGCGCCTCCAGCCTGGTCACGCCCGACTTCGGCGCGCTGCAGGTGTACCGGCGTTTGCGCTGGGGCCGCCTGGCCCAGGTGCACCTGCTCGACACCCGCCAGCACCGCGCCTGGCAGGCCTGCCGGGCGACTGACACGGGCGGGGCTGCTGCCGTGCGCCCCCAGGACTGCGCAGCCCTGGCCGACCCGCAGCGCAGCCTGCTGGGTGCCACCCAGGAGCAGTGGCTGGACGCAGGCCTGGCAGCCGACGCCCACCACGACCGCACCCGCTGGAGCGTGATTGCGCAGCAGACGCTGTTCTCGCCCCGCCGCTACCCCTCGAGCGTGGTTTCTACCGACAGCTGGGACGGCTACCCCGGCGCCCGGGCGCGCCTGTTGCAGTCGCTGGCCCGCCATGCGCCGCGCAACAGCGTGCTGCTGGGGGGTGACATCCATCAGAACTATGTCTGCAAGGTCCAGTCCGACGCGGCAGGCGGCCAGCCATCCCGCCCCGAGGTGATCGCCAACGAGTTCTGCGGCACCTCGATCAGCTCGCGCGCGGGCACCACGCAGGACAAGGTCGATGCCATTGCCCGCCACAACCCGCATGTGCTGCTGGCGCGCAGCGACCAGCGCGGCTATGGCCTGGCCGACATCACGCCGCAGCGCTGGACCACCACCTTGCGCGTGGTGGACGACCCGCTGCGTGCCGACAGCGGTGCATCCACGCAGGCGCTTTTTGTGGTGGAAGACGGGCGGGCGGGGCCGGTGCCAGCCTGAACAACGGCGCTCCTTAATTCATAGCTTTTTGCGCAATTCCATCAAGCTCTGCAGGCCAAAAACACTCAAAATCCACACGTCTGTTCCGTAATGTCATAACAGCGATGGCCGGCGCGGCAGCCCGGTACCATGGGTTTTCCGCCCACCCGATGGAGACCCCAGGATGCCCAAGACCCCCGCCCTCCGCCTCGTGCTGATCGCCGCCGCTGCCGTGCTGGCCGGTTGCAGCAGCGCCCCTCCGCTGGCCTACACCGTTGCGGACCAGCCCGAAGGCTCGTCGGGCTACACCGACAAACCGGGCTGGGCCGCCGAGAAGTTCGCCGTGGCCGCCGCCAACCCGCTGGCCACCGACGCGGGCTACCAGGTGCTCAAGGCCGGCGGCTCGGCCATCGACGCGGCCATTGCCGTGCAGATGGTGCTGGCGCTGGTCGAGCCCCAGTCGAGCGGCATTGGGGGTGGCGCCTTCCTGCTTCACGCCGCAGGCTCCCGGGTCGAAGCCTATGACGGGCGCGAAACCGCACCGGCGGCGGCCACCGACAAGCTCCTCCTCGGTGCGGACGGCAAACCCCTGCCCTTCAACAATGCCGTGGTGGGTGGGCGCTCGGTGGGTGTGCCGGGCACGGTGCGCATGCTGGAGCTGGCCCACAAGGAGCATGGCAAGCTGGCCTGGGCGCAGCTGTTCCAGCCGGCCATCCAGCTGGCCGAGGGGGGCTTCAAGGTCAGCGCGCGACTCAACGCGCTGCTGGTCAACGACAAGTTCCTGGCCCAAGACCCCGTGGCCGCCGCCTATTTCTACGACGCGACCGGCAAGCCCTGGCCCGTGGGCCATGTGCTGAAAAACCCCGAGCTGGCCGCCGTGCTGCGGGCCATTGCACGGCAGGGTTCCAAGGCCCTGCATGAGGGCGACGTGGCCCAGGCCATCGTGGCCAAGGTGCGCAAGCATCCCACCAACCCGGGTCCGCTCAGCCTGGCCGACCTGGCCGGCTACCTGCCCAAGAAGCGCGATGCCCTGTGCACCAGCTACCAGGTCGCGCCCCACGACTACCGCGTGTGCGGTTTTCCGCCGCCCAGCTCGGGGGCCATCGCCATCGGCCAGATCCTGGGCATCCTGAAAAACACCGACGCGGCCGCGCTGCCGCTGCAGGACGGCCTGCGCGGCCCCACGCCCGGTGCCGACTGGCTGCACCTGTACACCGAAGCCGCGCGCCTGGCCTTCGCCGACCGCGCGCAATACGTGGCCGACCCCGACTTCGTACAGCCCCCCGCCGGCAGCTGGATGAGCCTGCTGGAGCCCGGCTATCTGGCCCAACGCGCCAAACTCATTGGCCCGCAGAGCATGAAGGTGGCCCAGCCGGGCAATCCGGGCGCTGCGCGCACCAGCCATGCCCCCATGCCCGACCAGCCCGAATACGGCACCAGCCACATCAGCATCGTCGATGCCGTCGGCAACGCGGTGGCCATGACCACCACCATCGAGGACCAGTTCGGCGCGCGCCAGATGGTCACCACGAACGCCGCACGCCCTGGCGGCTTTCTGCTCAACAACGAGCTCACCGACTTCAGCTTTGCCCCCACCGATGCGCAGGGCCAGCCCATTGCCAACCGCGTGCAGCCGGGCAAGCGCCCGCGCTCGTCCATGGCGCCCACGCTGGTGTTCGACCAAGCCAGCGGCGAACTGCTGATGAGCGGCGGCAGCCCCGGCGGCGCGGCCATCATCCACTACACGGCCAAGACGCTGTATGGCGTGCTCAACTGGGGGTTGATGCCGCAACAGGCCATCAACCTACCGAACTTCGGCACGTTCAACGGCCCCACGCTACTGGAGGAAAACCGCTTCCTGCCCGCCACCGTGGAGGCCCTGCGCGCCCGCGGCGCCGAGGTGCGCGAGATGGACATGACCAGCGGACTGCAAGCCATCACGCGCGGCCAGGTGCATGGCAAGAAGATGTGGCTGGGCGGCGCCGACCCCCGGCGCGAAGGCGTGATGATGGGTGACTGACAATAATTAAAATAGGATCTATCGCTTTATCCATAAGCGTATGCAGCTATTCAAAACATAGCAACAATTCGTATGCAGTCGCCACGACCATGGCGGCGGCTGTCCTCGCTCTGCCCATGCCCCACACCACCGCCCCCGCCACCCAGCACATGGCCTTTTCCGAACTGCAAGACCTGCTCACCCAGGTCTTCCTGCGCCACGGTACCTCGCCCGAAGTGGCGGCGATCCTGGCGGCCAACTGCGCCAGCGCCCAGCGCGACGGCGCCGACAGCCATGGCATCTTCCGCATCCCCGGCTACCTGTCCACGCTGGCCAGCGGCTGGGTCAACGGGCGGGCCGTGCCGCAGGTGCAAGACGTGGCGCCCGGCCATGTGGCGGTCGATGCCGGCAACGGCTTCGCCCAGCCGGCCCTGCAGGCCGCGCGCGGCCTGCTGATCGAGAAGGCGCGCCACAACGGCATTGCGCTGCTGACTATCCGCAACTCGCACCACTTCGCCGCGCTCTGGCCCGATGTGGAGCCCTTTGCGCGCGAAGGGCTGGTGGCGCTGGCCTTTGTCAACAGCATGGCCTGCGTGGTGCCCACGGGCGGGCACAAGGCCTTGTTCGGTACCAACCCCATCGCCTTCGCCGCGCCGCGCGCGGGGGGCGACCCGCTGGTGTTTGACCTGGCCACCAGTACCATCGCCCACGGCGACGTGCAGATCGCCGCGCGCGCAGGCCACCGCCTGCCCGAGGGCTACGGCGTGGACCGCCATGGCCAGCCCACCTGCGACCCTGCCGCCGTCCTCGATGGTGGCGCGCTGCTGCCGTTTGGCGGCTACAAGGGGTCGGCCCTGTCGATGATGGTCGAGCTGCTGGCCGCGGCGCTCACGGGCGGCAACTTCTCGTTCGACTTCGACTGGTCGCAGCATCCCGGGGCCAAGACGCCGTGGACGGGCGAGCTGCTGATCGTGATCGATCCATCGAAGGGCGCCGGCCACTCTTTCGCGCAGCGCACCGAAACCCTGGTGCAGCAGATGCGCGCCGCCGGCCAGGACCGCCAGCCCGGCGACCGCCGCTACCAGCAGCGTGCGCAATCCGATCGCCACGGCATCGCGATCGACTGCGAGGAATTGGCCCGGCTGCGCGGCCTGGCGGCGCCGCCGCTGCCGCCGGCCGGTTAAGCGCCAGACCCGGCTGCCCGGCGGCTAGAGTGCCTGCAGCAGCGCCAGCGCCTGCGGCAGATGGGCCGCGATGGCCGGCGCACGGGGGTCTGGCAGGCGGGGCACATGGCCCAGGCATGGCGCCACGAGGCCCTCCTGCAGCGCAGCCAGGTTGTCGGCCACATGGGGCATGGCCGCGTCCACAGTGTTGGCCACCCAGCCGGCCAGGGGCAGGCCGCGTGCACGCACGGCGTCGGCCGTGAGCAGCGCATGGTTGATGCAGCCCAGGCGCAGGCCCACCACCAGCACCACCGGCAGCCCCAGGTCCACGGCCAGGTCGGCGGTGTCCCAGCCGGGAACGAGCGGCACGCGGAAGCCGCCCACACCTTCGACAAACGCCATGTCGGCCCGCGCCGCCACGCCGCGCACGGCGGCCAACAGGGCCTCGGGCGCAATGGCGCGGCCCTCCAGGCGGGCGGCAATGTGCGGTGCGCAGGGCGTGCGCAGCTGCAGCGGGCCCACCTCGTCATCGCGCAGGCCCATGTTGCTGGCGGCGCGCAGGCGCAGCACGTCTTCGTTGACCCAGCGGCCGTCCAACCAGTCCTGCCCCGCCGCCAGCGGCTTGATGGCAGCGGCGCGCAGGCCCGCCTGCGCCGCCAGGTGCGTGAGCGCGGCGGTGATGGCGGTCTTGCCGATTTCGGTATCGGTGCCGGTGATGAAAAATGCCCCCCACGCTCGGCCGCTTCGCGGGTCGCTGCCCCCCCGAGGGGGATGCTTTTCATCTTGGGGCGGCCCGGCGCTGAAAAAGCCGCGCGTCATGCCAGCTCCTCAGCGGCCTCGGCCAGCGCCGCCAGCAGGCGGTCGATGTCGGCCGCGGTGTGGGTGCCGCACAGCGTGATGCGCAGGCGCGCCGTGCCCGGCGCCACGGTGGGTGGGCGGATGGCCGGCACGCGCAGGCCGGCGCGGTCGAGCGCGGCCGCCACGCGCAGCGCGGCGGCGTTCTCGCCAATGAGGAGCGGCTGGATCGGCGTGTCCGACGCCACCAGCCGCCAGCCCAGTTGGGGATGGCGCGCCAGCAGGTCGCCCACTCCGGCGCGCAGCTGCGCCTGCAGGCGCACCAGGTTGGCGCGGCGCTGCGCGCCCTCGTCGCCGGCCATCAGCGCCAGGCTTTGCAGCAGCGCGTGCGCCACGGCAGGCGGCGCGGCGGTGGTGAAGATGTAGGCCCGCGCGGCCTGGATCAGGTACTGGATGACGGTGGGGTGCGCGGCCACGAAGGCCCCGGCCACCCCGGCCGCCTTGCCCAGCGTGCCGACCATGATCAGCCGCTCGCTGCGCAGGCCAAAGTGCGCCAGCGTGCCGCGCCCCTGCGGCCCCAGCACGCCAAAGCCGTGGGCGTCGTCCACCACCAGCCAGGCGTCGTGCCGTTCGGCCAGTGCCAGCAGCTGGTCGAGCGGCGCCACGTCGCCGTCCATGCTGAACACCGCGTCGGTGACGATCAGCTTGATGCGGGCCGTGCTGGCGCCCAGCAGCGCGTCGAGCTGGGCCACGTCGCAATGCGCGTAGCGCTGCACCGGCGCCTTGGCCAGGCGCGCGCCGTCGATCAGCGAGGCGTGGTTCAGTTCTTCCGAGAAGATCACCGCATCGGCATCGCCCAGGGCCGTGAGCACCGCCAGGTTGGCCATGAAGCCGGTGCAGAAGAACAGCGCCTCGGCGTTCGGGATGGCGGGCGCCACGGCTGCTGCCAGGGCACGCTCCAGCGCCGCATGCGCGCTGGAGTGCCCGCTGATGAGGTGCGACGAACCCGAGCCGGCGCCATACAGGCGCGCGCCCTCGGCCAGGGCCTCGGCCAGCGCGGGGTGGGCGGCCAGGCCCAGATAGTCGTTGCTGCAGAACATCAGCAGCTCGCGCGATTGCCCGTCGGCGCCACGCACGCGCTGCACCGGCGCGGTGGCGCTCTCGGCCTCGCGCAGCACGCGCGTCAAGTCCTTGGCGGCGATGGCCTGCAGCTTCTGGTTCAGGTGGTCAAGCAGCATCCAACACCTCCGCCAGCGTGGCCATCACGGCCTGGAACAAAAACTGCGCCGTGGACGCATCGATGAGATAAGGCGGCATCAGGTAGACGGTGCCGCCAATGGGTCGGATCAGCAGTTCGTGCGCGCGCGCCGCTAGGTGAAAACGCTCGGCAAACCGCTCACCGGGCTCGCGCACGTCGAACGCCAGGATCATGCCGCGCTGGCGCAGGTGGGCCACGCGCGGGTCGCCGGCCAGCGGCGCGAAGGCCTCGGCCAGCAGCCGGGCCTGCGCGCGGTTCTTCTCCAGCACCTGGTCGGCGGCGAAGCGGTCGAGCACGGCATTGGCCGCCGCGCAGGCCAGCGCATTGCCGGTGTACGAATGCGAATGCAGAAAGCCGCGCCCCACCTGCTCGCTCCAGAAGCTCTGGTACACCGTTTCGGTGGTCAGCACCAGCGAGAGCGGCAGCGTGCCGCCGCTGATGCCCTTGGACAGCGTGATGAAGTCCGGCCAGCCGCACTCGCCCTGCTCGAACGCAAAGAAGGTGCCGCTGCGCCCGCAGCCCACCGCGATCTCGTCGGCGATGAGGTGGATGTCGAACTCGTCGCACAGGGCCCGCACGGCACGCAGGTACGAGGGCTCGTGCATCGCCATGCCGGCGGCGCATTGCACCAGCGGCTCGATGATGAGGGCGGCCACATGGCCGCGCCGCTCGGTCAGCACGCGGCGCAGGTCGGCCAGCGCGCGGGCCTCGGCGTCCGAGCCCTGGCGTGCATCGGGCGACTCGACGATGTGGGCGCGCATCAGCAGCGGGTCGTAGGCATCGCGGAACACCGCCACATCGGTCACGGCGAGCGCGCCGATGGTTTCGCCGTGGTAGCCGTTGCGCAGGCAGACGAACTCGCGCTTGTCCGCCAGGCCCCGGTTGCGCCACGAATGAAAGCTCATCTTCAGCGCGATCTCGACCGCCGAGGCGCCGTCGCTGGCGAAGAAAGCGTGGCCCAGCGCGCCACCCGTCAGGGCCGAGAGCTTTTCGGCCAGCTCGACCGCGGGCGCATGGGTGCAGCCGGCCAGCATGACATGGGGCAGGGTTTCGAGCTGGTGCGTGATGGCGGCGCGGAGGCCGGCATCCGAGTGTCCGAACAGGTTCACCCACCAGGAGCTGTTGGCGTCGAAATAGCGCCGGCCTTCCAGGTCGAAAAGCCAGGGGCCTTCACCCCGGGCGATGGCCAGCGGCGGCGTGACGGCGGCACGCGCCATCTGGGTGCAGGGGTGCCACAGCGCGGCAAGGCTGCGCGCGGCGAGATCAGGGGAGTGGAGAGATTGCAATCAACAACTCGCTCGCCCGGACTTGCGGGCAGGGATGGGACGAAAAAACCGCGGCAAGTATCGCACCCGGCTTGGCTGCAGGGGATGCCGCCGGATCTGCCCACCACTGCCGGCTGCCCGGTATTCGATGAAAAAGGGCGCTAGCACTTATGCAGAAAGCGCCAACGGCTCTAAAAAATAGAGCTTCCTCAGAGCCTGTTTACGATCTCGCAGGGGATCGCGTTGGAGCGCAATCGGGAGGAGTGGATGCTTCGGATGCGCCGCATG
>NZ_JBXAGC010000038.1:0-35133 GCF_058793725.1 Acidovorax sp. GW835-FHT14B10 | reverse complement strand
CTCGCTGCTGGCGGACTTCCGCCGCATCGTGATGTAACGCGAGGGCAACACCCATGGCAATCATCGACATCAAGGTGAACCACCCTGGACCGGGGCGGCTCATGATTCACGGGGGGACGCACTCTGATCTAAATCGCAGGGTGTCTGGTGGACGGAAATTCACGGCCCCTCGTTACAGGGCGACTTGGAGTCGGTACCGTCAGCCCAAGTATGCAAGCGGTCGGCCGTGTTGCACCGAGAAGGTCGCGCAGGCGCTATGACCGCAGGACCCCATACAGCCGCCACTCGGGCCAGCACCAGTCAACGCACCCAATAATCGCTTCCTGGTGGCCAGTGTGAGTAGCGACACCCGCTCTGGACGTTTGCTGGTGCCGCACTTTCCCGATATTGCTTGGTTCGCGGCAAGGGCTTCATTTTTCAGCAGCCGGGTCAATGCGAACGGGGCAGAGATAAAAAAAGCCCAATCCTGAGATCGGGCTTTAAAAGGATCCCTGAAACGGGGGTTTCGAGAGGATCCAAGGAGACAACCGGAGGCCCCGAATTCGGGGCGATGGCTCAATGATCAGGGCATTTCCTGGGCGCTGGCTGGAGATTGCACTCCCGTGCGCAGCGCCGCGCCTGGTTCAGCGCTTGCGGGGAGCGGCCGACTTGGCGGCGTCGGCAGCGGTGCTGGCGACGGCGTTGAAGTTGGCTTCGGCCACGTCAGAGGCTTGCTTGACGGCCTTCTGAACCGATTCGAAAGCGTTGTTGGCAGCGGCCACGGCGCTCTTCATCACGGCGACGGTGGTTTCGGAACCGGCGGGGGCGTTCTTGGCAGCGCTGTCCACCAGGTTGGCGAATGCCTTTTGCGCATCGGCGGTCTGGGTTTCGAAGGTCTTGCCGAATTCTGCGCCGGTGCCCGAAGCGATGTCATACAGGTGACGGCTGTAGGCGGCGGTCTTTTCAGCCAGGGGCTGGAACAGGCCGGCTTGCAGTGCCAGCAGCTCCTGTGCGTCCTTCACGCCCAGGACAGCCTGGGTGTGTTGAGCGGCTTCCGTCAGGGCAGCGCGCGAGGCGGTCACGTTCAGTTCGACCAGCTTTTCCACGCCTTCGAAGGCCTTGGTGGTCAGACCAAACAGGGTTTCGATGTTGGCTTTGTGGGATGCCAGGATTTGTTCTGCGGTCAGCGACATGTCATATCTCCTAAAAATGAAACCCGGATGGGCCAAGGTGGTTCACGGACATCTGCGCTGACCTTGACTCGGTAAAGTCATGTTGCAGTGCAGCATGAAATGAATTTTAGGCACTTGCAGTTCGATTGCAAGCTATTTTTGCTGCAATGCAACATATTAGGGGCGGCTCCCCAGCGGTGACGGGATTGCCACAATCGTGTCATGCATGCCTATTACGCAGACCATTTTGTGTTACCCCTGCCGGAGGGACATCGCTTTCCCATGGCGAAATACCGCCTGTTGCGTGAACGCCTGGCGCAGCAGTTGCCTCAGGTGCGGCTTCAGGTGGCCCCGCCGGCCTCTGATGGTGAATTGGCCCTGGTTCACACGCCGGGCTATATCCAAGCGATTGCTGGTGGCACCTTGCCTGCAGCCGCGCAGCGGGAGATCGGGTTTCCGTGGACCGAGGCGATGGCCGAACGCGCCCGGCGCTCCGTGGGTGCCACCATTGCGGCCTGCCGCGCGGCCTTGGCGCAAGGGCTGGCGGGCAACCTGGCGGGTGGCACGCACCACGCCTATGCCGACAGGGGCAGCGGGTTTTGCGTGTTCAACGACATCGCCGTGGCTGCGCGCCTGGTGCAGGCCGAGTGGCCGCGTGGGCGCAGCGCTGGCATGGTGCCGCCACTTCGGGTGGCGGTGATCGACCTGGACGTGCACCAGGGCAACGGCACGGCACATATCTTTCGCGGCGACGCCAGCGTGTTCACGCTGTCACTGCACGGGGCGCGCAATTTCCCGTTCCGCAAGGAGGCTGGCGACCTGGATGTGGAGCTGCCCGACGGCTGCGCGGACGGCGAATACCTGCAGGCGTTGGACCAGGCACTGGACGCGCTGGACCAGCGCTTTGCGCCCGGGCTGGTGCTGTATCTGGCGGGTTCCGATCCCCATGTGGGCGACCGGCTGGGCCGCCTGGCCCTGAGCCACGACGGCCTGGAGGCCCGTGACCGCCGGGTGTTCGACTGGGCCTGGCAGCGTCGCTTGCCCTTGGCCTTCACGATGGCCGGTGGCTACGGCCGCGACCTTGCCGACACGCTGCAGGCGCAGCTGACAACCTGGCGGGTGGCGCAGCAGTACCACGCGCGCTGGCAGAATGTCCGGCCATGACCACTGCCCCCCTTTCCCCGGCCGCACAGCCCGCGCGCCCGGTGCCGCAGCCGCGCAGCGCCTACCGTGTCTTCCGCTCCATCGGCACCCGCTGGATGGACAACGATGTCTATGGCCATGTGAACAACGTCGTCTACTACAGCTGGTTCGACACCGCCGTGAACGCCCACCTGATCGAACAGGGCGTGCTCGATATCCACGCCGGTGAAACCATCGGTCTGGTGATCGAGACCCAGTGCAACTACTTTGCCCCGCTGGCGTTTCCGCAGACCGTGGAGGCGGGCATCCGCGTGGCGCGACTGGGTGGCTCCAGTGTGCGTTATGAGGTGGGCCTGTTTGCCCAGGGCGAGCCACTGTGCGCCGCCGCCGGGCATTTCATCCATGTGTATGTGGACCGCACCACGCGCCGGCCCGTGCCGGTTCCAGAGGCACTGCGTGCCGTGTTGCAGGAACTGGTGGTGTTGGTTTGAGAGTTTTGCTATATAAAATATAGCTGCTGGCGCTTTTTGCAAAAGCGCTGGAACCATTTTTGACACATATCTGGCAACCGGAACAATAGGGGTCTTTCAGACGGCGGCTGCAGCCGCCTGATGGCCTACACTTTGGGGCCCCTGGCCGTGCCAGCGATGGTTTCTGCTCCCCCGGGCCGCCCTGCCGTGGCCCCGTCTTACCATGATCATCACCAGCCTGCTCGACACCGATCTGTACAAGTTCACCATGATGCAGGTGGTGCTGCACCAATTTCCCGGGGCGCAGGTCGAATACCGCTTCAAGTGCCGCAATCCCGGCGTGCAGCTGGCGCCCCATGTGGCCGAGATCAAGGCGGAAATCCGTTCGCTGTGCAGTCTGCAGTTCCAGGACGATGAGCTGGCCTACCTGCGCTCGCTGCGCTTCATCAAGAGCGATTTCGTGGATTTTCTTGGTCTGTTCCGGCTGAACGAGAAATACATCACCGTCACGCCGCTGCCCTCGGGCGAGATTGATATCACCATCCGCGGGCCCTGGCTGCACACCATCCTGTTCGAGATTCCGGTGTTGGCCATCGTGAACGAGGTCTACTTTCGCAACACGCAGAAGGTGCCTGATTTCCCCGAGGGCCGCCAGCGCCTGGATGACAAGATCGTGCTGCTGCAGGCCGAGGGTCTGGCCGAGCTCAAGATTGCCGATTACGGTACGCGCCGGCGCTTCAGCCGTGCGTGGCACGAGGAGCTTTTGCGTGTGCTGGTGGCCCGCCTGGGCACGGGCGACCGCCGCCCGGGCGCGCCGCCCGGCCCGGGCCAGTTTGCGGGCACCAGCAATGTGCTCTATGCCATGAAGCTCGGTGTGACGCCGCTCGGAACCATGGCGCACGAATATTTGCAGGCCTGCCAGGCGCTGGGCCCGCGCCTGCGCGACAGCCAGGTGTTCGGCTTTGAAATGTGGGCCAAGGAATACCGGGGCGACCTGGGCATTGCGCTGTCCGATGTGTACGGCATGAGTGCCTTCCTGCGCGACTTCGACCTGTATTTCTGCAAGCTGTTCGATGGCGCCCGGCACGACAGCGGCGACCCGTTTGCCTGGGGTGAGCGCCTGCTTGAGCACTACCGCAAGAACCGCGTCGATCCGCTCACCAAGACGCTGATCTTCAGCGACGCGCTCACCTTCCCGCGCACCATCGAGCTGTACCAGCAGTTCCGTGGCCGCTGCCAGCTGGCGTTTGGCATTGGCACCAACCTCACCAACGACCTGGGTTACGAGCCCCTGCAGGTGGTCATCAAGATGACGCGCTGCAACGGCCAGCCCGTGGCCAAGGTGTCGGATACGCCCGGCAAGGGCATGTGCGATGACGAGAAATACCTGGCCTATCTGCGCCAGGTGTTCGAGATTCCCTCGGTGCCATGACCGCTCCGGGTGGCCCCAGCAACCCTTCGACAAGAAAGAGAACCCCCATGAAGATTTTCCGCTGGCTGACCGCTGCCGCCCTGTGCGTACTGCCCGGCCTGGCAGGTGCCGCCGATATCGATGGCAGCCGCCTTTCGCTGCTGTGGGGTGTGCCGTTTGCCGGCATTTTGCTGTCGATTGCGCTCGTGCCCCTGCTGGCGCCCATCTTCTGGCACCACCATTTTGGCAAGGTGGCGGCGGCCTGGGGGCTGGCGTTTCTGCTGCCGTTTGCCGTGGTGTTTGGCCCGGCGGTGGCGGGCGCCAGTTTCGTGCATGCGCTGCTGGCCGAATACATTCCGTTCGTCATTTTGCTCACGGCGCTGTTCGCGGTGTCGGGCGGCATCTATATCCGGGGCAACCTGCATGGCAGCCCGGGGCTCAACACGGCCATTTTGGCCATTGGCGCCGTGCTGGCCAGTTTCATGGGGACCACGGGCGCATCCATGCTGCTGATTCGCCCGCTGATCCGCGCCAACGACAACCGCAAACATGTGGCCCATGTGGTGGTGTTCTTCATTTTCATTGTCTCCAACGCGGGCGGCTCGCTCACGCCGCTCGGGGATCCGCCGCTGTTCCTGGGCTTCCTGAAGGGCGTGGATTTTTTCTGGACCGTGGCCCACATCTTCCAGGAAACCCTGTTTCTGGTGGGCGTGCTGCTGGTGCTGTTTTACGCGCTCGACAGCTGGTACTACCGCCGCCACAAAGAGGTGAGGCCGCAAGACCCGACCCCCGACACCCGTGCCATTGGCTTTGACGGCAAAGTCAACTTTGCCTTGCTGGGCGCGGTGGTGGCGCTGGTGCTGCTCAGCGGTTTCTGGAAATCACCGGTGGTGTTCAACGTTGCCGGCACCGAGGTGGGATTGCCCGGCATCGTGCGCGATGTGGGCCTGGTCCTTGTCACGCTGGCCTCGCTCTGGCTCACGCCCAAAACGGTCCATGCCGACAACCAGTTCGGCTGGGGACCCATGCAGGAAGTGGCCAAGCTGTTTGCCGGCATTTTCCTGACCATCATCCCCGTGATCGCCATGCTCAAGGCGGGTGTCAATGGTCCTTTTGGCGCCATTGTGGCCGCCGTGACGCAGCCCGATGGATCACCGGACCCGGCCATGTATTTCTGGGCCACCGGTGTGCTGTCGTCGTTTCTGGACAATGCCCCCACCTACCTGGTGTTCTTCAACACGGCAGGAGGCGACCCCACCGTGCTCATGACCACGCTGGCCCCCACGCTGGCAGCCATTTCGGCCGGCGCCGTGTTCATGGGCGCCAACACCTACATTGGCAACGCCCCCAACCTGATGGTCAAGGCCATTGCCGAAGACCGCGGTGTGAAGATGCCGAGCTTCTTTGGCTACATGCTGTGGTCCTTTGGCATCCTGGTGCCCTTGTTTATTGTCATGACCTTTATCTGGTTCCGTTGATTGGAGACTTCCTGATATGAGCAAACCCCGCATCCTGGTCGCCCGCGCGATCTTTCCTGAGGTGGTTGCGCGCCTGGCGCAGCATTTCGAGGTCGAATCCAACCCCGATGACGTGATCTGGTCGCCCCAGGAGCTGGCCGCGCGGCTGGCCGACAAGGACGGTGCGTTCACCACGGGCAGCCAGCGCATCGATGCCGCCCTGCTGGCCGCCGCGCCGCGCCTGAAGATCGTGGCCAACATGGCCGTGGGCTACAACAACTTCGACGTCGATGCCATGACGGCCGCCGGCGTGCAGGGCACCAACACGCCCGACGTGCTGACCGAAACCACGGCCGACTTCGGCTTTGCGCTGCTCATGGCCACGGCCCGCCGCATGGCCGAAAGCGAGCATTACCTGCGCGCCGGAAAGTGGACCACCTGGCGCTACGACATGTTTGCCGGCAGCGACATCCATGGCAGCACGCTGGGCATCATCGGCATGGGCCGCATCGGCCAGGGCATTGCCAAGCGCGGCGCGCATGGCTTTGGCATGAACGTGGTCTATCACAACCGCTCGCGCCTGTCGCCCGCGCTGGAGGCCGAATGCAAGGCCCGCTATGTCGAAAAGGACGAGCTGCTGCGCACGGCCGACCATGTGGTGCTGGTGCTGCCCTACACCCCCGCATCGCACCACACCATCGCCGCGGCCGAGCTGGCGCTGATGAAGCCCACGGCCACGCTCATCAACATCGCGCGCGGCGGCATCGTGGACGACGCAGCACTGGCAGTCGCGTTGCGCGAGCGGCGCATCGCGGCGGCGGGCCTCGATGTGTTCGAGGGCGAACCCACGGTGCACCCCGACCTGCTCACCGTGCCCAACGTGGTGCTCACGCCCCATATCGCCAGTGCCACGGTGCCCACGCGCCTGGCCATGGCCAACCTGGCGGCGGACAACCTGATCGCCTTCTTTGGCGGGCGCGGGCCGCTCACGCCGGTGAACCAGCCGGTGGCTGGTGTGCGCGCCAGGTGATACGGGGTTTTGAGTGAAATTGACCTCTGGCGCTTATGAAATAAGTGCGATTGGCTATTAAGAACATAGTAAATCTGCCTTGACTACCGATACCCTTGTTCTGCTGGCCGCGCTGGCGCTGGTTTTCGCCCTGCTGGTGCTGCTGTTGCTGCGCCGCCCTCGTGTCGATCTGCCGCCCGAGTGGCTGGCGCGCCTGCGGGCCCTGGAGCAAACCGCCCTGGCCACCCAGATTGCCGTGGCCAAGAACGATGGCGCCCTGGACGGCATGGGCCAGCAGCTGCGCGGCTTCACCCAGACCACGCAGACCACGCTGGAGACCTTGCGCCACGCCGTGGACGAGCGCCTGGCCCAGGCCGTGAGCGAATCGCGCAGCAGCCGTGCCGAACTGCTAGCGGCGTTTGGCGTGTTTGAGGGGCGGCTGGAGCAGCGCCTGGCGGCGTTCGACGCAGCCCTGAGCCAGCGCCAGACGGCGCTCGATGTGGCGCTGGGCCAGCGCTTCGATGCCCTGCAGCAGGCCGTGGCCGGGCGGCTGGAAGAAAGCAGCAAGGCGCTGCTGGCGCATCTGGCGCAGGGCCAGGCCGATGCGGCCACGGCGCGCACCGAGCTGTCGGCCACGCTGGTGGGTTTTCGCACCGAGCTCACCACCACCACCGCCGCGCTGGCCGCCGAAAGCGTCAAGTCGCGCGAGGCCATGGGCGAGGGCGCGGCGCTGTTTGAAAAGCGCATCCAGGAGCGTTTCGAGGCGCTCACTGCCGCCACGCGCCTCACGCTCGACTCGCTCAAGACCGACATCCAGGCCCAGCTGGGCACCATGTCGAACGCGCTCAAGGACCAGCTCGAAGGCAACAGCTACCAGATCAAGAACCAGTTCTCGGTGCTGCAGGACGCCGTCTCGCAGCAGCTGACCGGCCTGGTGCAGGGCAGCCAGCACAACGCCGAGCAGTTGCGCACCGCCCTCAACGAGCGGCTCGGCGCCATCCAGGCTGACAACGCCACCAAGCTGGAAGAAATGCGCCGCACCGTGGACGAAAAACTGCACGCCACGCTGGAGCAGCGCCTGGGCGAGTCGTTCAAGCTGGTGAGCGACCGGCTCGAACAGGTGCACAAGGGCCTGGGCGAGATGCAGACCCTGGCGGGCAGCGTGGGCGACTTGAAGCGCGTGATGACCAATGTGAAGTCGCGCGGTACCTGGGGCGAAATGCAGCTCGGGGCCATCATCGACAACGTGCTCACGCCCGACCAGTTCGCGCGCAACGTCAAGACCGTGCCGGGCAGCGACGAGCTGGTCGAGTTCGCCATCCGCCTGCCGGGCAAGAGCGATGAGCACCCCGTGTGGCTGCCGATCGACTCCAAATACCCGGTGGAGCAATACCAGCGCCTCCTGGACGCCCAGGACGCGGCCGACAAGGCGGCCATCCTGTCGGCAGGCAATGCGTTTGAAACCTCCATCAAGCTCGAAGCCAAAAAGATTTTTGCCAAGTACGTCTCGCCCCCGCACACCACCGACTTTGCCGTGCTGTACCTGCCCACCGAAGGCCTGTTCGCCGAGGTGATGCGCCGCCCCGGCCTGGTCGAGGCGGTGCAGAACGATTGCCGCGTGATGATCACCGGCCCGGCCAACCTGGCGGCCATGCTCAACAGCCTGCAGATGGGCTTCAAGACGCTGGCGATTGAAAAGCGCTCGTCCGAGGTGTGGAGCCTGCTGGGCATGGTCAAGACCGAGTTTGCCAAATTTGGCGATGTGGTCGAGGCCACCAAAAAGTCCATCGACGCCGCGGCCAAGAAGTTTGACGAGGTGGGCGTGCGCACCCGTGCCATCCAGCGCAAGCTGCGTGATGTGCAGGATCTGCCCGCGCCGGATCCGGCCATGCCGCTGGCAGGCGCCAGCACATCAGCACTGCCAGGCCTGGACCCCGAGGACGACCTGCTGTGAACTGGGCACTGGCGCGGTTGATTGCCGGCCAGATCTGCGTGCATGCCTGCATGGCCGGCATGCGCATGGCCGCGCCGCTGCTGGCGCTGCGCGAGGGCTACAGCGCAGCGGCCGTGGGCGTGCTGCTGGCGCTGTTTGCGCTTACGCAGGTGTTCCTGGCCCTGCCCGCGGGGCGCTACGCCGACCGCCATGGCTTGAAGCGTCCCGTGGGTCTGGCGGTGGCGGTGGCGTCGGCGGGGGCTGCGCTGGCGCTGGTATGGCCGGTCTTTCCGGTGCTGTGCCTGGCGGCGTTGATGACGGGGGGCGCCAGCGGTGCCGCGATCATCGCGCTGCAGCGCCATGTGGGCCGGGCCGCCCACGATGCCACGCAACTCAAGCGCGTGTTCAGCTGGCTGGCCATCGGGCCCGCCGTCTCCAACTTCATTGGCCCTTTCTTTGCGGGCTTGCTGATCGACCATGCCGGCAGCACCGCCGGCAGCCTGGAGGGCTACCGTGCCGCGTTTGCGCTGATGGCGCTGCTGCCGCTGGCCACCTGGTTCTGGGTGCGCAATACCGTGGAGCTGCCCCCGGTGATTGCCGCCGCCAGCGGCGTCCCGCAGCGGGCGTGGGATTTGCTGAACGATGCGCGTTTTCGGCGCCTGCTGCTGGTCAACTGGTTTCTGTCGTCCTGCTGGGACGTGCACACCTTTGTGGTGCCGCTGCTAGGGCACGAACGCGGCCTGTCGGCCTCGGTGATCGGCACCATCCTCGGGGCCTTCGCCATTGCGGCGGCGCTGGTGCGGGTACTGATGCCGCTGGTGGCAGAGCGCCTGCGCGAGGCCGCTGTGATCACCGTCGCCATGCTGGTCACCGCGCTGCTGTTCGGTGTCTACCCCCTTTTGCCCACGGCGCTGGCCATGGGGGCCTGCTCGGTGCTGCTGGGGCTGGCGCTGGGCTCGGTGCAACCCATGATCATGAGCATGCTGCACCAGATCACGCCACCCGCCCGCCACGGCGAGGCGCTGGGCCTGCGGCTCATGACCATCAATGCCTCCAGCGTGCTCATGCCGGTGCTGTTCGGCTCGGCGGGGGCGCTGATCGGCGTGGCCGGCCTGTTCTGGGTGGTGGGAGCCAGCGTGGGTTTTGGCGCGCGGCAGGCATGGCTGATGGCGCGCGACGCTTGACCGGGCTGCCCCCGCACGCCAGGGCTGGGGGCGTGGTCAGAGGTTGTAGAACACCTTGATCAGACCCCAGGCTTCCTGCGGGTCGTCGGTGTAGTGGAACAGCTGCAGGTCCTTGGCCGAGATGGTGCCTTCTTCGACCATCACGTCAAAGTTGATCAGGCGCTTCCAGTAGTCGGTGCCAAACAGCACGATGGGCACCGGCTTGGCCTTGCCGGTCTGCACCAGGGTCAGCACTTCGAACAGTTCATCGAGCGTGCCAAACCCGCCGGGGAACGCCACCAGGGCCTTGGCGCGCATCATGAAGTGCATCTTGCGCAGGGCGAAGTAGTGGAACTTGAAGCTCAGCGAGGGTGAGATGAAGCGGTTACCGCTTTGCTCGTGCGGCAGGCTGATGTTCAGGCCCACGTTCAGCGCGCCCGTCTCGTGGGCGCCCCGGTTGGCGGCTTCCATGATGCCGGGGCCGCCGCCCGTGCAGATGTAGATGCGGTCGGCCGGGCGCTGGCGCTCGCTGTACTCGGCCACCAGGCCGGCAAACTGGCGGGCGAGGTCGTAGTAGCGGGCATTGCGCACGGCCTGGTGGGCGCGCTGCAGCTGTGCTGCATCGCCACTGGCCTCGGCTGCGCCCAGCTGGGCTGCAGCCTCGTCGGGCGCCACAAAGCGGGCGCTGCCATACACCACCACGGTGCTCTCGATGCCTTGCTCGGCCTGGCCCAGGTCGGGCTTGAGCATTTCGAGCTGAAAGCGGATGCCGCGTGTTTCGCGGCGGAACAAAAACTCGGGGTCGGCAAAAGCGAGCCGGTAGGCATCGGCGTGCAGGGGGTTGTCGTTGTTGGCGTGGGCGTGCAGTTCGGCCCAGGCATCGGCCAGACGGCGTTCGTTGAGTGGGGTGTTGGCTTCCATGGGGATGGCGGTAGTCGCGGTCCTTGCCGTACGGTGAGAGGGGTGGTGGCATGGCCCGGATATGGGTGCGCTGGACTTGGTGGGATTTTAGGTTAAAAAGGGCTGTTGCACTTTACTGTCATGTGCTGCAAGCTATGAAGATAATAGCAATTCAAGGCGCTGCCAGCGTTGCGCTGCACCGGCCGGACATTCCGCTACGGGCGGGTGGACAGCGCCAGTGCCACGGTCTGCAGCCCGAGCATGGTCATGAGCAGCGAGCCCCCCAGGTGCAGCACGGTGGTGCCCGAAGCCATCAGGTAGCGCTGCTGTAGCAGCAGGGTCACCACCTCGGCCGAGAAGCTGGAAAACGTGGTCAGCGCCCCCAGAAACCCCGTGACCAGCGCCAGCCGCCACACCGGGTCGATGTGGGGCAGCGCCTGGAAGGCCGCAACGCACACACCGATGAGGTAGCCGCCCACCAGATTGGCCACCAGCGTGCCCCAAGGCAGCAGCGCACCGGGGCCGCTGAGCCACAGGCCCAGGCGCCAGCGGGCCAGCGCACCCAGGCTGGCGCCGATACAAATGGACAGAACATTCAGCATGGCGCCATTGTCCACATCCGGTGGCTGCGCCCGGCGCTCAGCGCGCCGCCATCTGCTGCGGCAGCCAGGTCACGATGCCAGGGAAGGCGTAGATCAGCGCCACCGCGCCGCACATGAGCAAAAACATGGGCAGTGTCACTTTGGCGATCCAGGGCAGCTGGCGGCCCGTCATGCCCTGCAGCACGAAGAGGTTGAAGCCCACGGGCGGCGTGATCTGCGCCATCTCCACCACCAGCACGATGAAGATGCCGAACCAGATGGGGTCGATGCCTGCGGCCTGCACCGTGGGCATGAGCACGCCCATGGTCAGCACCACCATCGAGATGCCGTCCAGGAAACATCCGAGGACGATGTAGAACATGGCCAGCGCCACGATGAGCTGGGCCTGGTTCAGATCCAGCGATGCAATCCACTCGGCCAGGTGGCGCGGCAGGCCGATGTAGCCCATGGCCAGCGTGAGGAACGCGGCCCCTGCGAGGATCAGCGCGATCATGCAGTACAGGCGCGTCGCGCCCATCAGCGAATCCTTGAACGTGCCCCAGGTCATCGAGCCCTGCACGGCCGACAGCACCAGCGAGCCCACCACGCCCACGGCAGCCGCCTCGGTGGCGGTGGCAAAGCCGGTGTAGATGGAGCCCAGCACGGCCGCAATCAGCAGCACCACGGGGATCAGGCTGCGCGATTCGGACAGCTTTTGCATGAAGCCCATGCGCACATCGGCGGCCGGCACCTGCTCGGGGTGGCGCAGCGCCCAGACCATGATGTAGCCCGAGAACAGGGCCGCCAGCAGGATGCCCGGCAGCACGCCCGCAATGAACAGCTGCGAGATCGACACCTCGGCCGACACGCCGTAAACGATCATGATGATCGACGGAGGGATCAGGAGGCCCAGGGTGCTGGCTCCCGCCAGCGTGCCCACCACCATGTGCTCGGGGTAGCCCCGGCGCGTCAGCTCGGGCAGCGTCATCTTGCCGATGGTGGCGCAGGTGGCGGCGCTCGACCCCGACACGGCGGCAAAGATGGTGCAACCCACCACGTTGGTGTGCAGCAGGCGGCCCGGCAGCGCCTGCACCCAGGGGGCCAGGCCCTTGAACATGTCCTGCGACAGCCGGGTGCGGAACAGGATTTCGCCCATCCAGATGAACAGCGGCAGGGCGGTGAGGGTCCAGCTGGAGGCGCTGCCCCAGATGGTGACCGCCATGGCATCGCCTGCGGGGCGCGCAGAGAACAGTTGCATGGCGATCCAGGCGACGCCGGAGAGGGTGAGCCCGATCCATACCCCGCTGCCCAGGATCAGGAACAGCGACAGTAGAAGCAGGCCGGTGATGGCGAGATCACTCATGGTAGGTCGTGCCGGGTTTATTCATTGCGCAATGCTTCGCCGGATGGGGCATCCACACGCTTGCCCATCATTTCCAGCACCAGTTCGTCCAGGCATGCGATCGCCAGAATCACCGTGCCAACGGCCATGGCGATTTGTGGAATCCACAGCGGCGTCGCGTCGCTGCTGGTGGAGATGTCGTGGAACCCGTGCGACTGCCAGGCCAGCTTGCAGCTGTAGGTTGCAAACAGCAGCGCCAGCAATGTGGCAATGGCCAGGGCCCAGATCTCGAACGCCTTTTTGGCGCCGCCCCTCAGAAAGTTGAGCAGCAGCGTGACGCGGATGTGTTCGCCGCGCTTCAAGGTGTGGGCCAGCGCCAGAAAACCGGCTGCGGCCATCAGGTAGCCCGCATAGGCATCGGTGCCCGGCACATGGAAGTGGAACTGCCGGCTGGCGATAGACAGCAGCACCATCCCCAGCAGGCCGACCATGAAAAGCGCCGCCAGGGCGGCGGCGCTGTCGTACAGAAAGTCCAGCAGGCGGCGCATGGGTGGGGCACCTGGGCTTACTTGCGGTAGGCGTCGATCAGCGCCTTGCCTTCGGGGCCTGCCTTGTCCAGCCATTCCTTGAGCATGGTGTCGCCCACCTTGGCCATGTCGGCCTTCAGCGCAGCAGAGGGGGCCTCGACGCTCATGCCATTGGCCTTGAGCTTGGCCACGGTGTCGGTGTTGACCTTGGTGCTGTGGGTCCAGCCACGTGCTTCGGCGTCGGCGCCGGCCTTGAGCAGGGCGTCCTGGCTGGGTTTGTCCAGCGCCTCAAACGCCTTCTTGTTCACCAGCACGGCGTTCTTGGGCAACCAGGCCTGGGTGTCGTAGTAATACTTGAGGTGCTCGTAGAGTTTGCTGTCCACGCCCGTGGCACCCGAGGTCATGGTCGATTCGACCACGCCCGTGGCCAGGGCCTGCGAGAACTCGGCCGCCTGCACCGTCACGGGCTGGGCGCCCACCAGTTCGGCGATGCGCGCGGTGGCGGGGCTGTAGGCGCGCCACTTGATGCCCTTGAGGTCGGCGGCGGAGGCCAGCGGCTTCTTGGTGTAGATGCCCTGGGGTGGCCAGGCCACGGCGTACAGCAGCATCATTCCCTGTTCCGCCAGCTTCTTTTCCAGGAAGGGTTTTTGGGCAGCGTAGAGCTTTTTGGAGGCGTCGTAGCTGTCGGCCAGGAAGGGCAGGCCGTCCACGCCAAAAAGCTGCCATTCGTTCTGGAAGTTGGCCAGCAGGATCTCACCCATCTGCGCCTGGCCACCTTGCACGGCACGCTTGATTTCGGGGGCCTTGAACAGCGCGGCGTTGGCGTGCACCGTGATCTTGAGCTTGCCGCCCGTGGCCTTGTCCACGTCGCTGGCCAGCTGCACCATGTTTTCCGTGTGGAAGTTGGTGGCGGGGTAGGCGGCGGCCAGGTCCCACTTGGTCTGGGCAAAAGCCGATGTGACAGACAGGCCGGCCGCCAGTGTCAGGCCGAGTGCGGTGACGGGGAAGATTCGACGCTTCATGAAATAGCTCCGCAGGTTGATGTGTCTAACTGTATCTGGCAGGGTGAGGGAAATGACTTTATCGGAAGCGCGCCAAAATCCGCTAGGTGTTTTGCCTAAACGCTGGCAAATTGCCAACAAATCATCATCGACTTTTCTACAATGAATACATGCACAACCCGTGTCAAGTGATCGTTCCGTGGAGGCTCCAGCCCATGAAATCTGTATCCAAGGGGTCCGGCGAATCTGTCGCCATCGTGTCGTCTGCTCACCTCGTGTCTGCGCAGAGCGCAGAGATGAGCGAGTTCGAGTTTGGCCTCATCGTCGCGGGCAATGCGTTTCACCGCTGGGTAATGCACTGCATGGCCGCCTCCGGGCTGAAAGACCTGGCGCCGCTGGATGTGCTGGTGTTGCACCACGTCACACACCGGGCGCGCGACAAACGGTTGGCCGATATTTGCTTCATCATGAACATGGAGGACACCCACCTTGTCAACTATTCGCTCAAGAAGCTGCAGACCTTGGGCGTGGTGGCTTCGCAAAAGAATGGCAAGGAGGTCACCTACGCGGCCACCGACATGGGGCGCATCTATGTAGAACGGTACCGAGAGATTCGCGAGTCTTGCCTGATGGATGCGCTCAAGGCCGACGATGCACTCAACCGCGATATTGGCGAACTGGCGCGGCTGCTGCGTGTGCTGTCAGGCATGTATGACCAGGCAGCGCGCTCTGCGGCTTCGTTGTAGGCGCTGAATGGCGGGCCAGATTCAAGGACAGGGTAGGGAAGCCAGTTGATCGGCGGCAGGGAGCGTTAAGGATGCGTTTGGCTTGACCGGTCTTTCGGATGCCACGCACGTTCAATAACGCGCACACGAATCAAGCGGATGTCCACCAATCCCCGCGCTCTGTCTCCCCAGAGAAACCGTGCAGCCATGGTGCACGAAACAGGTCACCAGCTTGCCGTGTGGTCGCCGATGACGTCGTTGATAGCTATCAGCTTCGGCGGGCTAACTTTTGCCAGGCCGCAGTGGCCGCCAGCACGGTGTGCATTTGCACCGTGTGCGCTTGGCGGAAGTCATCGCCTTCAATGGTTTCGTCGGGGTACTCTGTGATCAGGGTGACCGGCGCCGAGTCGGGGTTGGCCGTTTCGGTCGCGGTGTAGGCCATGCCGTGCAGCACTTCAAATTGAAGCTTGCCCGTGTGGCGCTCATACAGCGCCATTTGCCGTGCGTTGAAGGCGGTAAGGCCCGGCACTTGGTTCAGTGCGGCGCACACTGCGTGCAGCAATGCCATGGCTTCGCTTTGCCAGCCTGGGTGGTATCTCAGGATCAGAAAAAAGCCCTTGGGTATGGTCCATAGCTCAAAACCGCGTGGCACATAGCCCGACTGCGGGCGCGTCCATTCGTGGGCCGGGTAGCCGTGCAGGTTCAGATGGAGTTGAGCGCCCGAGCGGGCGAGGGCTTGCTGGCGGGCTGCGCGCTCATACAGAGGCGCCCCCTTGCGGTATTCGATGTCGTCGCCCAAGGCTGAATAGCGCGCCGCATGGTGCATGTGTTCCGCATTTTGGCTGCGCAGCTCGCGGTGCAGGGCGTATCCGTCGGGGTTTTCCAGGGCCATCAGCGCAAAGTGGGCACCAGGATGGTTGTCCAGTGTTCGTGCCGCGCGCAAGGCGCCGACGATACCAGAGCTTTCGTTGGCGTGCTGACCACCACTGATGAATACCGGCGCGTCGGTGCCATGGCGGTACAGGGCTTGGACCGCACGGCCCTGGCGGCTGGTAGCGCCGAAGCGCTCTCCGGCTATCTGCTGCATTTCGGCGGCGATGCGTTCGGGCGATGGAGCCGTGCCCAACGCGTCCAGCGGTTCATCCGTTGTCGGCAGCGCCGCTGCGCACAGGTCTTGGGCTGTCGTGTCAAAGGCTCTTTGGGTGATGCGCAGTCGTGGCGTCTGCAAGCTGGCACGCAGGTCGGGCACGATTTGTCCGGGTTGGAGGCTGCGATCGCCCGCAGGGCGGCCCGAGCGCCGCTGGAAAACCTCCAGCAGCGAAAAGTAGATGTCCTCGTGCAGCCCCTCAAGGCTGCTGATGGTCTCGTGACCGACGGGCAGCCGCTGCTCGATAACAGGCATGTCGATGCGGATATCAAGGCGCTCGAAGTAGGGCTCCTCGGCGCGCCATGGGTGGTTGGCCACCGTGCTCATTACCGTGGCAAACAGCTGTTCGTAGTCGGTGTCCCGGGCGATATTCAGCATGGGCTGTGCGGCGGACCCGGGCGTGGCCTGCACCCATCCCGTGGGTGACAGCAGTTTGATGCCTTGCAAATCCGTATGCATGCGGTTGGGCGCCCAGACGCGAGCCAGGTGCCGTGTGCCGTCGCGATATGTGCCTTCGATGCGGTAGTGCAGATCCTCCGTACCTGGCAGGAAGTTGAGTTTGCAATGCGCCAGCAGTGCCGCCAAGGGATAGGCTTCTTGTAGAAAACGCTGGGGCGACGCTTGCGGGTGCACCGGATAGTGGACGGTTACTTCAGCCAGCAAACTGGCGTCGATGTCTTCGATGAAATAAAACACCAACGGTTTATAGGCGCTGTGCAGGTGCGCGTGCACGCCCGCTGCGGCCAGTTGGCGTTCGGCCGCGCGGCGAGCGGCCACGCCTTCAAACAGCCAGGCCTGCACGCTGGCGCCACGCCAGGCCGGGTTGGAAAACTCTTCGACCCATGCATCCAGGGTGCGGGGGAAGCTCTGGTCCAAGAGGAGGCCGGTGCCGCTTTGCATCACTGCTTTCCGTTAGGGTCGATGCGGTCACGCAGCCAGTCACCCAGCAGATTCAAGCCCAGTACGGTCAACATAATGGCCATGCCCGGGAAGACGCTGATCCACCAAGCGGTTTGCATGTAGGTGCGGCCGTCGGCCAGCATGCCGCCCCAACTGGGGATCAGCGGATCGACGCCCAATCCCAGAAAGGTCAAGCTGGATTCCAGCAGGATGTTGTTGGCCACGTTCAGTGTCATCAAAATGATGACGGGGCCGATGACGTTGGGCAAGATATGGTGGCGGACCATGGCCAGATCCCGCACGCCAAAGGCCCGCGCCGCCTGGATGAATTCACGCTCCCTCACCTGCAGCACCATGCCGCGCACCAGGCGCGCAAACTGCACCCACTGGGAGATCACCATAAACACGATGATGTTGAACAGGCCTCCGCCCAGGATGGAAATGAAAGTCAACGCGATCAGGATGAAGGGCAGGGCCAGCTGGATGTCCACGCAGCGCATCAGCAGCATGTCCCAGAAGCCGCGGTAGTAGCCTGCGACCAGCCCGATCACAATTCCGAGCACCGAGGCACCCGCCACCGAAGCAAAGCCCACCAGGAGGGAGATACGACCGCCGACCAATACGCGCGCCAATACGTCGCGGCCGAGGGCATCGGTGCCTAGCGGGTGGGCCCAGGTGGTGAAAGGCGCGGTCAGGCGAGCGCTCAGATCCATGGCCGCACCGCCGTCTGGAAAAATCCAGACGGAGCACAGCACAAGCAGCAGCATCGATCCCGTGAGCACGACGCCCAGCACGAATTCGAGCGAGCGCCAGTGCATTGCGCGCGAGGTTTGAGCCGGTGCTGCCACCGGGGCAGTTGTAGAAGCGCTGGATTGCATGGTGTTGCGATGGTTACTTGGTGCGAATGCGGGGGTCGACCAGGCCATAGGCAATATCGACCAACAGATTGACGGCAACGATCAATACCGACAACACGGTCACTGTGCCTTGCAGCACCGGGTAGTCGCGGCTGGCAATGGCTTCAAAAGCCAAGGTGCCTAAACCGGGCCAGTTGAAAACGCGTTCGACAACCACCAGGCCGCCGACCAGATTGCCAAACTGCAGTCCGATGTACGTGATCAGGGGGATGGCGCAGTTGCGCAGCGCATGTTTGTACAAAACAACGCGGTCTTTGAGCCCCTTGGCGCGGGCCACCATGATGTATTGCGCGGACAAGGTTTCCAGCATGGCCGTGCGTACCAAACGCACATTGGTAGCTGACAGGATGATGGCCATGGTCAGGGCCGGCATCACCAGGCTAATGGGGCCATCCCAGCCCGACGGCGGCAGCAGCGGGAAGGTGATGGAGAGCAGCAGCACCAGCATGATGGCCAGCCAGAAGTTGGGGAACGACAAGCCGACAAGCGAAAGGATGCGGATGCATTGGTCCGTGCCCTTGCCTTTGTGCACCGCCGCCTGTATGCCCAGCGGCACCGAAACGAGCACGGACAAGAACAGTGACACCAGCGCCAGTGCCAGCGTGGCGGGCAAGGCGTCGGCGATCAGGCGCGACACGGGCGTGCCGCCCATGAAGCTTTTGCCCAGATCACCCACCACCGCACCCCGAAGAAATTCGAAATACTGCACCGCAAAAGGGCGCTCCAGCCCCAGCCCCTCGCGGATGTTTCGTAGATCTTCTTCGGTCACGCTACCGGCACCTTGGGCCAGCATCAATGCGGGATCCCCCGACAGTCGCACTGCATAGGCCACAAACAGGGTGACCACCAGTACGACGAAAATCGCCTGCAGCAGTCGCTTAATCAAAAATCCACTCATGGGGCTGGCGTGTCAGGTTGGAGGGAGAAAGGGCGAAGTTGCGATCAGTCGACCGAAGCGTCGACAAAGCGGAAGCGGCCGTCGGCTGGCAACGCGAGGTTCTTGGCACGCTTGTTCAGGCCGTAGATGGTGTTCAGGCTGTACAGCGGCATTTCCAGCGCTTCATCGGCGACGTAGCGGGCAATTTGCTGGAGCGTGGTCTTGCGTGCAGCCTGATCCCAGGTGTTGCGCTGGGTATGCAGCAAAGCATTGAGCTTGGCGTCATCGTCAAACGGGTTCCAGCGTTGCTTGGTGTAGTACATCGAATACGCGGTGTTGTCGTAGTCGAAGGTCCAGCCTCCCCATTGGTTTTGCCACATCTCGCCCGTCTTGCCGGCCGGAATGATGTCGTTGAGCAGCACGTTGGTGTCGTAGGGCTTGAGCGAAGCGACGATCCCCACGCCTTGCAGATAGCTGGCCACGGCCTGCGCCACTTCACGGAAGTTGCTGTCCGAACCGCGGAAGTCGATTTGGATCTGGGTGCCGGGCTTGACGCCTGCCTTGGCCAGCATGGCCTTGGCCTGGGTTGGATTGAACGGCAGCGGCTTGAGGGCCGGGTCATTGCCGAAAGACAAAGTTCCCTGGAAGCTGGCGATGGGCTTGGCATTGCCCAGCAGGATCGACTTGATGATGGCATCGCGGTCCACCGCCATGGTCAGTGCCTTGCGCACTTCCTTGTTTTTCATGATGCCGCGTTGCGTGTTGTAGCGCATGGCCAAGGCAACAGGGCCATCCATGCTCTGCACGGCCAGCTTGCTGTCTTTTTTCAGCGTGTCGATCATCGCCAGGGGGATCTGATTGGCCACGTCGATACGGCCCGCCTGCAACTCGGCGGCCTGTGTGGCGGGCTCCGTGATGAAGCGGTATACCAGGTTGTCCAACTTGGGCGCGCCACCCCAATAGCTTGCATTGCGCTCAAAAGAGAGACTGACCTTGGGCTTGTAGTCGACGAACTTGAAGGGACCGGTGCCGACAGGGTTCGCGCCAAAGTAGGTGCTGCCTTTTTCAGTGATGTACTTGGGCGGAACGATCATGGCGCCATAGCCAGCCAGTTTGGTCAGCAACACGGGGTCGGGATTCTTCAGTATGAAGTCCACGGTGTTGGCGTTGACCACCACGACTTTTTCGATCGCGTTGTAGTTCGATTGTTGTGGGCCCTTCTTGCCCTCGTCGCCCAGCAAGCGGTCGAACGTGAATTTGACGGCATCTGCGTTGAATGGCTCGCCGTTATGGAACTTCACCCCTTCACGCAGCGTGAAGCGCAGCTTGGTGTTGTTGTCCAGAAAATCCCACTTGGTGGCCAAGCCCGGCACCAGTTTCATATCGGGGGTTCGCATGATCAGGCCATCAAATACCTGGCTGCCCACAGCACCCCAAGACACCAGGAAGGTCGCGATCGGGTCCCAGTTGCCCGGATCCTGGTGGATGGCGACGTTCAGCGTGCCGGCAGCATGTGCGCCTGTTGTCAGAACGCTGGCCAGAGCAATGCTAGTAGCGGCAACGAGGGTTTTCAGTTTCATGGTGTGCATCCTGGAAATGAGTGTTGGACGAGCGTGGAGCGGCTTACTTGTTTGCTTGCTGATTGACTAGCTAACTGACTAACTGACTGACTACCTAAAGGAATGCTTCAGTCCGTGGAGGCAACGGCAACGCGATGGCCCGGGGCCACCTCGCGAAAACGCAGAATCGTCGGCTCGTTGCCAACCTTGCGTACAGGGCTGGGGATCTCGCCTTCAACCAGGCGCGCATCAATGGTGCGCCCAGGCTCTGCGATCGGCACGGCGGCCAGCAGCTTCTTGGTGTAGGGGTGTTGCGGATTTTCAAAAATATCCTGGCGACTACCGATTTCAACGATCTGCCCCAGGTACATCACGGCGACCCGGTGGCTGATTTTTTCGACGACAGCCATGTCGTGTGTGATGAACAGGTAAGACAGCTTGAGTCGGGCTTGTAGCGCCATCAACAGATCAATGATTTGCGCCTGAATCGATACGTCAAGCGCTGATACCGACTCATCGGCAATGATGAGTTGGGGGTTGCAGGCCAGGGCGCGGGCAATACACACGCGCTGGCGCTGGCCGCCAGACAACTCGTGCGGGTACCGCTGAAGGTGTTCTGTGCTCAGGCCTACGTTTTCAAGCAACTCGGCGAGGCGTTTTTGCACAGCCTCTTTGCCGGTCAGCAGGCGGTGGGTGTGTATGGGTTCGGCAATGCTGAAGCCGATGGTCTTGCGCGGGTCAAGCGCCGCAAAGGGGTCCTGGAAGATGTACTGGATCTCTTGCTTGATGCGCTGGCGGCCTGCTGCATCCAGGCTGTGAACGTCTTGGCCGTTGAACCGCACCGTGCCACTGCTGGAGGGCACGAGCTGTTGCAAGGTTTTGCCAATCGTCGATTTTCCGCTGCCGGACTCGCCCACCAGCGCCAAGGTTTCACCGGGGTGGATTTCCAGGCTCACTTGCTCGACTGCGTGCACACGGTGGGTCACGCGGCCCAGCAACGAGTGGCCTACGTCAAAACGGGTCGTCAGCTTGTCAACGCTGAGCAAGGTGGCGGACGCATCAACAGTGTCTTGAACTTGTGTGGTGCCCACTTCGTGCGGGGTATCGCCATCCAGCACGATCAGCGGCGTGCGCTTGGGCAGGGCCTGGCCTTGCATGCTGCCCAGCTTGGGAACAGCCGAAAGCAGGGCGCGCGTGTAGGGGTGCTGCGGCCTATGAAAGATCTGTTCCACGGGGCCTTGTTCGACCTGGCGGCCTCGCCGCATCACCACCACGTCGTCGGCCATCTGTGCTACGACACCCATGTCGTGCGTAATGAACATGACGGCGGTGTTCAGGTCGCGCTGCAGTTCACGGATGATGTTCAAAATCTGCGCTTGAATCGTGACGTCAAGGGCCGTGGTGGGCTCGTCGGCAATCAGCAGCGACGGTTGGCACGACAAGGCCATGGCAATCATCACGCGCTGGCGCATGCCGCCCGACAGCGAATGCGGATAGCTATCCGCCAGACGCTCGGCGTCTGGCAGGCGCACCTTCTGCAGGAGGGCCAGGGTTTGGACCCGTGCCTGCGCAGGGCTCATGCCTTGGTGCAGGATAAGCGCCTCTGCGATCTGGTTGCCGATGGTGAACACGGGGTTCAGCGAGGTCATCGGCTCCTGGAAAATCATGGCGATCTCATTGCCACGGATGCGGCGCAATGTGTCGTCGTCTGCGCCCGTGAGGTCCAATGCGCCGCTGCTGGGCGACTGGAACAGCACCTGTCCATTGGTGATGTGACCACCCGAATAGTCGGTGAGCCGCATGATGGCCTGCGAGGTCACTGATTTACCCGAGCCCGACTCTCCCACGATGGCGAGTGTGCGGCCTGCGTGGACATCAAAACTGACCCCGTCCACCGCCTTGAAGCGACCGCCGGGCACGTTAAATTCCACGGAAAGAGACCGCACGGAAAGCAGCGGCGTTGTCGCCGATTCGGGACTGATTGTCATCGTGGATGGAAGGAGAGAAGCATCAATTCATGTGCGTGGAGACGAGCCGCAAGGCGATGGGAGTCGCCGCTGTATATAAGCTGTTGCTCACAAGTAGTGCTCGATGCGGTGAGGTCAACGCAGGGCGATCAATGTACTGGACGGAGTGCTCTGTTCATCTAAGTGTTTACCACAATGTCGACAAATTATCGACAAATTAGCACCAAAGAAACATCGTAATATCCCGCACATCCCGTGCCAGCTTTGTGTCCGTTCGGAACCCTCGCCATGAACATCTCCGCCAAGCCCGCCACCGAAGCGCTTTCCAGCGTTTCGTCGGCGCACCTTGTTTCAGCCCAGAGCGCAGAGATGAGCGAATTTGAGTTTGGCCTCATCGTCGCGGGCAATGCGTTTCACCGCTGGGTGGTGCACTGCATGGCCGCTGCGGGGCTCAAGGACCTGACGCCGCTTGACGTGGTGGTGCTGCACCATGTGTCTCATCGCACACGCGACAAGCGCCTGGCGGACATCTGCCGCATCATGAATGTGGAAGACACGCACTTGGTGAACTACTCGCTCAAGAAGCTGCAGACCCTCGGTGTGGTGGCTTCGCAAAAGAATGGCAAGGATGTCACCTATGCCGCCACCGACTCGGGCTGTGCCTACGTGCAGCGCTACCGCGTGATTCGTGAAAGTTGCCTGATCAATGCGCTGAATGCCGACGATGCGCTGAACTGCGACATCGGTGAGCTGGCCCGTTTGCTGCGTGTGCTCTCGGGCATGTATGACCAGGCTGCGCGCTCTGTGGCTTCGTTGTGACCGCTGCCGCCCCTGTTTTTGAAATTTTGAATAAAAATGAATCTAGCGCTTATCCATAAAGCGATTATAGCTATAAATTAAATAGCAATTATATGTCTAATCAACCATCCCCTTTGTCCCGCTGGCAGTTCTGGATTGACCGGGGTGGCACCTTCACCGACGTGGTGGGCAAGCGCCCCGATGGCAGCCTGGTCACGCACAAGCTGCTGTCCGAGAACCCCGCGCAGTACAAGGACGCGGCCGTGGCCGGAATCCGTCACCTGTTGGGCCTGAAGCCCGGTGAACCGATGACGCCTGCCCTGGTGGAGTGCGTGAAGATGGGCACCACGGTGGCCACCAACGCACTGCTGGAGCGCAAGGGCGAGCCCACGCTGCTCATCACCACCAGGGGTTTCAAGGACGCACTGCGCATCGCCTACCAGAACCGCCCGCGCCTGTTTGACCGCCGCATCGTGCTGCCCGAACTGCTGTACAGCCGCGTGATCGAGGCGCAGGAGCGTGTGGGCGCACACGGTGAGGTGATCGAACCGCTGGACGAGGCGCATCTGAAAGAGCGCCTGTGGGCCGCCTACGACGCGGGCCTGCGCAGCGTGGCCATCGTGTTCATGCACGGCTGGCGCTACACCGCCCACGAGCAGGCAGCCGCCCGCCTGGCCGAACAGGCGGGTTTCACGCAGATCAGCACATCGCATGCCACCAGCCCCATGATGAAGTTCGTGAGCCGGGGCGACACCACCGTGGTCGATGCCTACCTGTCGCCCATCCTGCGCCGCTATGTGGACCAGGTGGCGGGTGAAATGCCGGGCGTGCCGCTGTTTTTCATGCAGTCGTCGGGGGGGCTGACGGATGCGCATCGTTTTCAGGGCAAGGACGCGATCCTGTCGGGCCCCGCGGGTGGCATCGTCGGCATGGCACGCACCGCAGGCTTGGCGGGCCACGACAAGGTCATCGGCTTTGACATGGGCGGCACCAGCACCGATGTAAGCCACTACGCGGGCGCGTTCGAGCGCGAGTTCGAGACCCAGGTGGCCGGTGTGCGCATGCGCGCGCCCATGATGGGCATCCACACGGTGGCGGCCGGTGGTGGCTCCATCCTCGGTTTTGACGGGGCACGGTTCCGCGTCGGTCCCGAGAGCGCGGGCGCCAACCCCGGACCCGCCAGCTACCGCCGGGGCGGCCCGCTGTCCGTGACCGATGCGAACGTGATGGTGGGAAAGATCCAGCCCGCACATTTTCCGAAAGTTTTTGGCCACTCAGCCAACGAGGCGCTGGATGGCGATGCCGTGGCGCAGAAGTTTGGCACGCTGGCGCAGCAGACAGGCCGTAGTGCCGAGGATGTGGCCCACGGCTTTATCCAGATCGCCGTGCAGCAGATGGCCAATGCCATCAAGAAGATCAGCGTGGCACGCGGCTACGACGTGACGCGCTACACGCTGCAGTGCTTTGGCGGCGCGGGCGGCCAGCATGCCTGCCTGGTGGCCGACGCGTTGGGCATGGCGCGCGTGTTGGTGCACCCGCTGGCCGGTGTGCTCAGCGCCTACGGCATGGGCCTGGCCGACCAGAGCGTGATCCGCGAGCAGGCGGTGGAGGCCAAGCTGGCGTCCGAAGCTTTGGCAGGCATCGCAACCACGCTGGAGCAGCTGGCGACCGCCGCACGCACCGAGCTCACGCGCCAGCAGGCCGGCAGCGGCGTGGCCGTGGTGCACCGGCGCGTGCATGTGCGCTACGAGGGCAGCGATTCCGCGCTCATCGTGCCGTTTGGCTCCATGGCCGAGATCACCGCCGCGTTCGAGAACGCCTACCGGCAGCGCTTTGCCTTTTTGATGCAGGGCAAGGGCCTGGTGGTGGAGGCCGTGTCGGTCGAAGCCGTGGTGCCTGGCGATGCGCCCGTGGAGCCGCGCCACGCGCTGCAGCCCGCGCGCGAAGTGCCGCGCCGCAGCACCGTGCGCATGTACACCGGCGGCGTGGACGGTGTCGCCGCCTGGCACGACGCCGCGCTGGTGGTGCGCGAGGATTTGCGCCCCGGCGACGCGGTCCCCGGCCCGGCCATCATTGCCGAGAAGAACGCCACCACGATCGTGGAGCCCGGCTGGAAGGCCGAGCTGACCGAGCTCGATCACCTGCTGCTCACGCGCCGCGTGGCCCATGTCGCGCGGCACGCCGTGGGCACCACGGTGGACCCGGTGCTGCTCGAAGTATTCAACAACCTGTTCATGAACATCGCCGAGCAGATGGGGCTGCAGCTGCAGAACACGGCCTACTCGGTCAACATCAAGGAGCGCCTCGATTTCAGCTGCGCGCTGTTCGACGCGGCGGGCCACTTGATTGCCAACGCGCCGCACATGCCGGTGCACCTCGGATCGATGGGCGAAAGCATCCAGACGGTGATCCGCAAGAACGCGGGCAAGATGCAGCCCGGCGATGTGTTCGTGCTCAACGACCCGTACCACGGCGGCACGCATTTGCCGGACATCACGGTGATCACACCGGTCTACCTTGCCGACGAGGCCGAGCCTACGTTCTATGTGGGCAGCCGGGGCCACCATGCCGATGTGGGCGGCACCACGCCGGGCTCCATGCCGCCGTTTTCCACGCGCATCGAGCAAGAGGGCGTGCAGATCAACAACGTGAAGCTGGTGGAGCGCGGCGTTCTGCGCGAGGCGGAGATGGTTGCGCTGCTGCAAAGCGGTGAGTACCCGAGCCGCAACCCGCAGCAGAACATGGCCGATTTGCGTGCGCAGATTGCGGCCAACGCAAAAGGCCAGCAGGAGCTGCGCCGCATGGTGGGCGAGTTTGGCCTCGATGTCGTGCAGGCCTACATGCGCCATGTGCAGGACAACGCCGAGGAGTCCGTGCGCCGTGTCATCACGCGCCTGAAGGATGGCAGCTTTACCCTGCCGCTCGACAACGGCGCGCAGATCTGCGTGGCCGTGAAGGTGGACACCACCAGCCGCAGCGCCACCATCGACTTCACCGGCACCAGTCCGCAGCAGTCCAATAACTTCAACGCGCCCACGGCGGTGTGCATGGCGGCGGTGCTGTATGTGTTTCGCACGCTGGTGGACGACGACATCCCGCTGAACGCGGGCTGCCTGAAGCCGCTCAACGTCATCATTCCGCCCGGCAGCATGCTCAACCCCCACCCGCCGGCCTCGGTGGTGGCGGGCAACGTGGAGACTTCCACCTGCATCACCAATGCCTTGCTGGGGGCGCTGGGCGTGATGGCGGCCAGCCAGTGCACCATGAACAACTTCACCTTCGGCAACGCGCGCTACCAGTACTACGAGACCATCTCCGGCGGCAGTGGTGCAGGCGGCGTGTTCGATGGTGCGGGTGCCCTGGTGGGCGGCTTTGGTGGCACGAGCGTGGTGCAGACCCACATGACCAATTCGCGCCTGACCGATCCGGAAATCCTTGAATTCCGCTTTCCGGTACGGCTGGACAGCTATGCCATCCGTGCCAATTCAGGCGGCGGCGGCCGCTGGGCCGGGGGCCAGGGCGGGGTGCGGCGCATTCGTTTCCTGGAACCGATGATGGCCAGCATCCTGTCGAACGGCCGCCACCAGGGGGCGTTTGGCATGGCAGGTGGCAAGGCCGGCGCGCCTGGCGTCAACAAGGTGGTGCGTGCCAGCGGCCGGGTCGAGCTGCTCGACCACATCGGCCAGGCCGAGATGCAGCCGGGCGATGTGTTCGAGATCCACACCCCCGGCGGCGGCGGGTTTGGTGTTGCGTGAGGGGGGGAAGTCAAATGTACCGCTGGCGCTTGTGGGTAAAGCGCTGGCGGCTATTAATTGAGGCGTAATTGGTCCGGCGGCGGGTGATGCCGCCCCGTCACGAATCGCGTTCCTGCGAACCCGTGCTGCGGCTCAGGCTGGGGGGTACATCGCTGCCCGCGCGCCGCGCGCGGAACAAGGCGGCGCGCATGAGGAAGATGTTGGTCACGGGCACCGTGATGGCCACGAACAGCGCGATCAGCAGGGAGTGCAGCGCCAGGCCTTGCCCCTGCAGCGAAAAATACACGATGGTGCCGTGCATGATGAACCAGCAGCCCATGGTGGCAATGATGGACGGCGCATGCACGCGCTCGAAATAGGTCTTGAGGCGCAGCAAGCCCCAGGAGCCCAGCAGCGCAATCGCGGCGCCCGCCAGCACGAGCACCGCGATGATGATTTCTGCCCACAGCGGCAGTGCGGCCTCGGTCATTCGATCACCTCGCCGCGCAGCAGAAATTTGGCCATGGCCGTCGTGCCCACGAAGCTGAACAGCGCGATCAGCAACGCCCCCTCGAAATAGGTGCTGCTGCCATAGAGAACGCCCAGCACCAGCGCCAGCAGCATGCCGTTGAGGTACATGCAGTCGAGCGCCAGCACGCGGTCTTGCGCCGACGGGCCCTTGAGCAGCCGCACCAGGGCGAACACCATGGCCAGCACCAGCATGCACAGGGCAATGGGCAGGGCCCACGAAAGAACTGGGTGGGTCATTCAAAAATCTCCATCAATGGCCGCTCGTAGCATTGCTTGACGTGGTCGATCAGGGTCTGCGGGTCGTCCACCTCCAGGGCATGCAGCATGAGCATGGAGCGGTCCAGCGAGAGCTCGGCCCAGGCGGTGCCGGGCGTGATGCAGACAATCATGGCCAGCACGGCCAGCGCATTGGGGTCGCGCAATTCCAGGGGAATGAGCACGAAGTCGGCACCATGGCGTGGTCGCCCGGGAGAAAGCAGCAGCCGCGCCACGGACAGGTTGGAGGCGACCGTGTCGGCCACCACCGTCAGGCCCAGCCGCAGCACCGTGCCGGGGTGGCGAATGCGCACCGGCAGTGGCCGCAGTCCGCGCGTGAGCAGGGGTATCAGCCACGCCACCAGCAGTGCCAGCAGCAGGTGGCCGGGGCTGAGCGACTGGTTGAGCAGCAGCCACAGCACGAACAGCGCGGTCGACAGCAGGGGGGCGGGCAGCAGGCGTTTCATGGGGTCTCCCTGGATGCAGCGGCATTGCCCGGCGTGGTGGGGCCGGGGAGGGGCTGTGCCTGCATCACGGCGCGGATGTAGGTGCCAGGCGTATGCAGGGCGTCGGCCGTGGCCTGGGTGAAACGCATCACGGGGCCGGCCAGCAAGGTCAGGGCAATGCACAGCGCCAGCAGGACGGCGATGGGCAGGCCCTCGAGCACACGCAGCTGCGGAGCAACGCGGTCATGGGTGGCCCAGAAATGGCGGATGCCGGCCCGCGTGAGGGCAATCAGCGCCAGCAGGCCGGTGGCGATCATCAGGGCAAACAGCACCCACCCCGGCCCGCCTGGCTGGGTGCCGGCCGAAGAGCCCAGGCCCAGTGGGTTGAGCAGGGCGCTGAGCATGGCGACCTTGCCGACAAACCCCGACAGCGGCGGCAGGCCGGCAATGACCAGTGTGCAGACCAGAAACGCCAGGCCCAGCAGGGCGGCGGCCGCAGGGATCACGCGGCCGATCAGCACTTCTTCGTCCTCGTCGAGGTTCAGGCCTTCGGTGGGCACGAGCTCGGCGTTGAGAAAGGGCGCGTTGTCGGCCTGCTCGAAAGGCGCGTAGCTGGCGCCGTCGTTGCGCCAGCGGTCGATGAGGTCGGCGGTGAGGAACAGGGCGGCGACGGCCAGCGTGGAACTGGGCAGGTAATACAGGAGCCCGGCAGTGAGCAGGTTCTGGCCAAAGCCTGCCGCCGCCAGCAGGGTGCCGGACGACAGGATGGCGGCAAATCCGGCCAGGTGCGACAGGCGTTGCGAGCCCAGCATGCCCACCGCGCCAAAGGCCATGGTCAGCATGCCGCCGACGATCAGCCACAGGCTGCCGAACAGCGCCGAGGCACCGGCCTCGCTGCTGAACAGCAAGGTCCACAGCCGCAGGATGGTGTAGATGCCCACCTTGGTCATCAGCGCAAACAGGGCGCCCACGGGGGCCGTGGCAGCGCTATAGGCCGGCACCAGCCAGAAGTTGAGCGGCCACACCGCCGCCTTGATGAGAAAGGCCGTGGCCAGGATGGCCGCCGCCGCGTGCAGCAGGCCGCGGTCGGCGGCGGCCACCAGCGGAATGGTCTGCGCCAGGTCGGCCATGTTCAGGGTGCCGGTGATGCCATACAGCATCGACACGCCCACCAGGAACAGCGAGGACGCAGCCAGGTTGATGGCGATGTAGTGCAGCCCCGTCTGCACGCGCGGGCGGCCCGAGCCGTGCAGCAGCAGACCGTAGGACGCGGCCAGCATGATCTCGAAGAACACGAACAGGTTGAACAGGTCGGCCGTGAGAAAGGCGCCCGCCAGTCCCATGAGCTGGAACTGGAACAACGGATGAAAATGCACCCCTGCGCGGTGCCAGCGGGCCCCCGCAAACACGATGGCGGCCAGCGCGACCAGGCTGGTCAGCACCAGCATCATGGCCGAGAGGCGGTCCAGGGCCAGGACGATGCCAAACGGTGCCTGCCAGTTGGCCGCCAGGTACACGCCCATGCTGCTGGTGGCTCCGGGCTGGTTCGACCACAGCAGCAGGGCCAGCGCCACCAGCAGTCCGAACGCGGTGGACAGCATGTTGAGAACGAGTTTCAGGCGCTGCCGCTCCTCGGGCAGCAGCAGCATGAGCGCGGCCGTGAGCAGGGGCAGGGCGATGGGCGCGAGTATCAGGTGCGGCATCAATGCCGAGGTCGCCTGCTCCATCAGTGCCATCAGGCTTTCAGTCATTGGATGCCCCGGTGCGCGGCGCGGTGCTCATGGCATCTCCTGCAGGTCGCGCGCGCTGCTGCCGTCCACATGGTCGGTGCCCGACATGCCGCGCGATGCCAGCAGCACCACCAGGAACAGGGCCGTCATGGCAAAGCCGATGACGATGGCGGTGAGCACCAGCGCCTGCGGCATGGGGTCGGCGTAGTGGGCCAGGTCCTGCGGCACGCCAGCGCGCAGCACGGGCTCCTTGTCGATCGCCAGGCCCAGGCGGCCCATGCTGAAAATGAACAGGTTGACGGCATAGGACAGCAGCGACAGCCCCATGATGACCTGGAAGGTGCGCGGGCGCAGCAGCAGCCAGACGCCCGAGCCCGTGAGCACGCCGATGGCGATGACCAGAACGATTTCCATCAGCGGGTGGTCTCCTGTGGGGTTTCCTGGGCGGCCTCCTGCTGCGCTGCTTCTTCGGCCAGGCGCGCGTGGTAGCGGTGGCCACGCACCGACTGGTGGGCAATGGCCGTGAGGATCAGCAGGGTGGATCCCACCACGAGCGTGAACACGCCCATGTCAAAGAACATGGCGCTGGCCACATGGATGTCGCCCAGCAGTGGCAGGTTCAGGTGGACGGTGTGGCTGGTGAGAAACGGATAACCCACCACGATCGCCCCGAGCCCCGTGCCCAGGGCGAACAGCAGGCCGGTGCCGATCCAGCGCCGGGGGAACAGCGGCAGATGGGCCTCCACCCAGTGCGTGCCCGAGACGATGTATTGCAGCAGCAGGGCGACCGAGAAAACCAGCCCCGCCACGAATCCGCCGCCGGGCTCGTTGTGCCCGCGCATGAACAGGTAGAACGCCACCACGGTGGCAAAGGGCAGCAAGAGGCGCACCAGCACGGCGGGCACCATCAGGTAGCCCACGGCAGTGTCGGTGGCGTGGCGCGGGTTGAGCAGGTCGGTCTGCAGGTCGGCCGGCATGTTGCGCTGCTGTTCGGGCAGGTCCATGGTTTCGCGCGCGGGGCGAAAGCGCCGCAGCAGGGCATACACGGTCAGGGCCACCACCCCTAGCACCACGATTTCTCCGAAGGTGTCGAAGCCGCGGAAATCCACCAGCATCACGTTGACCACGTTGGTGCCACCGCCCTGGGTCAGGGCATTTTCCAGGAAGAAGGTGGAAGTGCTGTCGGGAAACGGCCGACTTATCATGGCAAAGGCCAGCCAGGCCATGCCACCGCCGGCGGCCAGTGCCAGTGCCATGTCGCGCAGGCGGCGCCACCGGGTGATCGCCTGCTCGGCAAAGGTGGCGACGCGCAGGGTCTCGTCGCGTTTGGGCAGCCAGCGCAGGCCCAGCAGGATCAGCACCGTGGTCACGATCTCGACCACGATCTGCGTCAGTGCCAGGTCGGGTGCCGAGAACCACAGGAAGGTGATGCAGGTGCAAAGGCCCGCCCCACCCGCCAGGGTCAGCGCTGCCAGGCGGTGGTATTTGGCCTGCCAGGCGGCCGCCAAAGCGCAGACCATGCCCACGGCCCAGAGCAGCGCGAACGCGGGCGACAGCGGCAGCATGCTGCGCTGGCCCAGCTGCAAGCCCTGGCCCCACAGCGGCATGGCGCCGGCGGCCAGCGCCGCGCAGACCAGCCACAGCATCTGCCACTGCAGGCGCTGGGTGGATAAAATGCGCCGGCCGCTTCGACCCATCTGTGTGGTGAGGGCCAGTGCCCCGTCAAACAGGCGCCGTCCCTGGAGATGGTGCATGAAGGGCGGGGCATCGATCCGGTCGGCTGCGCGCAGCGCCCGCAGCGCCAGGTACAGCGCGATCCCACCCCCGAGTGCCAGCAGGCTCATGAGGAAGGGTGTGTTCAAGCCATGCCACACCGCCAGGCTGAAGGCGGGCAGCTCGCCGCCCACCACCGGCCGGGCCGCCGCATCCAGAAAACGGCCTACCGCCCATGCGGGCAGCATGCCCACCACGAGGCACGCCAGCACCAGCAACTCGACCGGAACGCGCATCCAGTGCGGCGGCTCGTGCGGCTGGTGGGGCAGATCGGTGGCCGGCGGGCCAAAGAAAACATCCACGGTGAAGCGCAGCGAATAGGCCACGCTGAACATGCCCGCCACGGTGGCGGCAATGGGCAGGACGAAGCCAAGCGCCGGCGTCGTGTCCAGGAACACCGTTTCGGCGAAGAACATCTCCTTGGACAGGAAGCCATTGAGCAGTGGCACACCCGCCATCGCGGCGCTGGCCACCATGGCCAGCGTGGCGGTGACCGGCATCATCGAACGCAGGCCCGACAGGCGCCGGATGTCGCGCGTGCCGCTCTCATGGTCCACGATGCCGGCGGCCATGAACAGCGACGCCTTGAAGGTGGCGTGGTTCATGGTGTGAAAGATGGCGGCCACGGCGGCCAGCGGGCTGTTCAGGCCCAGCAGCAGGGTGATGAGGCCCAGGTGCGAAATGGTCGAATAGGCGAGCAGGCCCTTGAGGTCGTTCTGGAACATCGCGGCATAGCCGCCCACCAGCAGGGTGGCCAGGCCAGCGCCGCCCACCAGCCAGAACCAGGGCTCGGTGCCGCCCATCACGGGCCACATGCGGGCCAGCAGAAAAACGCCGGCCTTGACCATGGTGGCCGAGTGCAGATAGGCCGACACGGGCGTGGGCGCGGCCATGGCGTTGGGTAGCCAGAAGTGGAACGGAAACTGCGCGCTTTTGGTGAAGGCCCCCAGCAGCACCAGCACGAGGGCCGTGAGGTACAGCGGGTGGTTGCGCACCTGCTCGCCAGCGGCGAGCACATGGTCGAGGTCGTAGCTGCCCACGATGTGGCCGATGACCAGCATGCCACCGAGCATGCACAGGCCGCCCGTGCCGGTCACGGTGAGCGCCATGCGCGCCCCGCGCCGCGCATCGCGCCGGTGGTGCCAGTAGCCGATCAGCAGGAACGAAAACAGGCTGGTCAGCTCCCAGAAGAACGCCAGCTGGACGATGTTGCCCGCCAGCACCACGCCGGTCATCGCCCCCATGAAGGCCAGAAAAAACGAGAAGAAGCGCGGCACCGGATCGGCGGGCGACATGTAGTAGCGCGCATACAGCACCACCAGCGTGCCGATACCCAGCACCAGCATGCAGAACATCCAGGCAAAGCCATCCATGCGAATGACCAGGTTCAGGCCCAGCGCGGGCAGCCATTCGATCTCCTGGCGCAGCACGCCGCCGTCTGCGATCAGGGGAAAGTAGAACGCGGCCTGCACCGTGCAGAACAGTGCAATCAGCCCCGCGACGGTGGACTCGGTATTGCGGGCATTCGCGGGCAATACCGCCGCAAGGAAGCTGCCGATGAAGGGAAGAAGAACGAGGGTGACCAGGGGCATGCGCCAACGATTTTACGGGGCGGTTCGCTGCCGTCCTGGCAAAGACCATTCGGACCCGGGCATAGCGCTTCCTGTGCCCTCTGCTGTACCCGTTCCAAAAGAAAACCCGCTGCTGCGGGGTTTTACTTGTGTGGTGTGCTTATTTTTTGGGAGCACTGGCAACACCTGCTGCTGCAGGGGCTGGGGGGGATGCCTTGAAAGTCCGGCCGTTCACCCGCAGGCCTTCAGTGGAGAACTTGCCGGCAGTGACCTCGCCCACTCCGCGCACACGCTGGATGAAATCGTTCCAGTCCTTGAAAGCACCGTGTTTGCGTTCTTCGATGATCTTTCCGGAGAGGCCGGGGCCGATGCCCTTGATGCCGTCCAGTTCAGCGGCTGTGGCTTGGTTCACATCGACCGCTGCAAATGACGCAGCGGCGTACAGCATGGCAATGATCACCATTAGTTTCTTCAGCATGGATGACTCCTCTGTGGCATGAGGCGGCGCGATGAAGCCGCCCCGCCATCATAGCGGGGCACACCGGCGCGGCTGGCTCAGAGTTCTTCCACCCGGCGTGCGGGGTAGCTGTCCCAGGTCTGGCAGCCGGGGCATTGCCAGAAATGCTGGCGGGCCTCGAAACCGCAGGCAGCGCAGCGGTAGCGGGTGAGGGGCTTGACGGCATGGTCGAGCGCCCGCTGCACCTGCGGATGGAATGCTTCGTGCTCCAGCTTTTCTCCTGCCAGCCACTTCGCGGCCGCCACCAGCGATTGCTCTTTGTCCAGATGCCGCACATACCACTGCCGTGCCGTGTCCGCAGCGGTGGCATCCAGGGCCTGCAAGGCCACGAGGCCTTCCAGAACATCCAGCGATGGCGCCTGGGTGTAATGCGCTTGCAGCAAGGCCTGCATTTCAGGCACCTTGCCTGCAGCGATGGCTGTCTCCACCATCAGGGGCGTGGCCAGAGGCACCGCGGCGGGGGAATGCCGGCCCAGCGCCTGCAATGTGCCCAGGGCCGCACCACTGTCCCCCATGCGTTGTTGCAGCCGGGCGAGGTCGATGCGGGCGCGTGCGGCTTCTGGCGCAGTGTCCACGGCCTGGTTCAGCAAGGCCAAGGCACCGGCGCTGTCATCGCGTGCAATGCAGGTTTGTGCCTGCTCGCACAGGTAATGCGCCTGGCGGGTGCTGAAGTCGCCCTGGCGGGCGTCGTGCATCTTGTGGGCAATGCCTGCGGCGTGGGGCCAGTCGCGTGAACGTTCGTAGATGGCCAGCAAGGCCAGGCGGGCCTGGCCCTCGAACGGTGTGCCCTCCAGCTGGTTCAGGGCCGCTTCGGCACGGTCGAGCAGGCCGGCCTTCAGGAAATCGAGCGCCAGGGCATACTGGGCGCGCTCCCGGTCGGAGCGCGAGAGGTCACCGCGCGACAGCAGGTGCTCGTGCACCCGCACCGCACGGTCGTATTCACCCCGACGGCGAAACAGGTTGCCCAGGGCAAAGTGCAGTTCGGAGGTGTCGGGGTCGTTCTGTACCGCCTCGATGAAGGCGTCAATGGCCTGGTCCTGCTGCTCGTTGAGCAGAAAGTTCAGCCCCTTGAAGTAGGCCTTGGGGGCGCGCCGGTTTTCAGCGCGCAGCTGGCGCAGGTCAAAGCGCGAAGCCAGCCAGCCGAGCACGAACGCCAGGGGCAAGCCCAGCAGGATCCAGCTGATATCAAATTCCATGGGGGGGCAGTATTTCGGCGGACGATGACGGGGTGGGCGTGGCAGCTGCTGGTGCCGGCGAGGCTGGAGCCGGCACATGGGCGCGGCGCGCGGCCCGGCGGTGCTTCCACCAGCGGGGCACCATGCCCAGGACGCCCACCACCAGTCCCGCTGCAAACGCGGTCAGCACCACCAGCACCAGGGGCGCACGCCATTGCGTGCCAAAGAAAAAATGCACGGTGGCGTCTTGCTGGTTGTTGAGTGCGAACGCAAACAGCGTAAAAAAAATGGCTGCCTTGAGCAGCCACAGGAGGTATTTCATGGAGATCCCCAGTGGTGGGGGGATTCTAAGAGCCTTATATGGACGCCCCGAATAAGCCAAGCCCTCACTCACTGAAGTCAAGACGGTAAAGATTGCACCCG
>NZ_JBXAGC010000037.1:0-37052 GCF_058793725.1 Acidovorax sp. GW835-FHT14B10 | reverse complement strand
GGTCTACCCAGACCACCCCCGCGCCAGTGCTAGCTTTGCGTACCGTCACTTATTGCACTGAAAACGAGGAGACCCCGTATCTGAACAGTATTTCCGCTAACCCGCATGAACACTGAGCTTTCGGGGTGAATGCCGATGGTGTGGTTTGCAGGGTTCAGGTCGAATTGATATCAATTCCTTGCAAACTGCATCGAGGTGTTGATGGGTCCGAAGCCAGCCGACGAACGCGCCGATCACGACTTGTTCCGCAGCGAGCTGCTGAACCTGATCAACCAGCGTCACGAGCTGGTTCGCTTGGCGGCACTGATCGACTGGCAGGCGTTTGAAGCCGAATGGAGTCCGGAGTTCGTCTCAACCACGGGCCGGCCGGCTCTGCCCACGCGGCTGATGGCCGCTCTGCTGTACCTCAAGCACGTGTACGCACTCAGCGACGAGGACGTGTGTGAGGGCTGGCGAGAAAACCCGTACTGGCAGCACTTCAGTGGTGAGCGGTACTTCCAGCACGAGCTGCCCTGCGATCCCTCCAGCTTGGTGCGCTGGCGCCAGCGCATTGGCGAGGCCGGCTGCGAGTGGCTGCTGGCCCATTCCATCGAAGCTGCACGCAAGGGCGGAGTGATCAAGCGCCAGAGCCTGGAGCATGTGGTGCTGGACACCACGGTGCAGCCCAAGGCCATCGCCCACCCGACCGACAGCCGGCTGCTCAACCGCGCGCGTGAGCAACTCGTCGAGGCTGCGCAAGACGCTGGGATCGACCTGCGCCAGAGCTACGCCCGGGTCGGCAAGGCTGCCGAGCACCAGGCCGGCCGCTACGCCCATGCCAAGCAGTACCGGCGCATGCAGCGCGAGATCAGGAAGCTGAGGACTTGGCTGGGCCGGGTCATCCGCGACGTGCAACGCAAGGCCGGTGAGATCGGAGCTGGGCTGAAGGCCAAACTCGACATCGCCACTCGACTGCACGCGCAAAAGCGCGGCGACAAGAACAAGCTGTATGCGCTGCACGCGCCCGAGGCAGAGTGCATCGCCAAGGGCAAAGCCAGAACGCCCTACGAGTTCGGCGTGAAAGTGTCCATCGCAGTGACGGCCAAAGAGGGCCTGGTGGTGGGCATGCGCTCCATGCCCGGCAACCCGTATGACGGCCACACGGTGGACAGCCAGCTCGAGCTGGTCGAGATCCTCACCGGCCACACACCCAAGATCGCGCTGGCCGACCGTGGCTACCGCGGTGTCGAGCCCGCGTGTTGGGCGCGACTGCTGATCAGTCATACGCGCAAGTTGCCCAAGCGGCTGAAGAAGCTGCTCAAGCGGCGTCAGGTGGTCGAGCCCATGATCGGACACATGAAGGCCGACGGCCTACTGGGCAAGAACTGGCTCAAGGGCGCGGGTGGCGACGCGCTGCACGCTCTGCTGTGCGGCGCCGGGCACAACTTGCGGATGATCCTGCGGCACCTGCGGGTGCTTTATTGCGCCTTGCTCGGACTGATCGCCATGACCGCCACGCTGGCCTTGCCGGCACCCACGTCAACATCGCCGCTCACCGCCTTGACTTCGCGCCGCTCCGCGCTGGCTCGCGGCTAAAACGAGTTGTTCAGGGCCGACTGGGTAGGAGTGGTCGGCAACGGGGCAAGTTAGCGATCGCGGTCGAGTGCCATCAAAGAATTGACCGACCTCTACCCGTGCTGGCCTGCACGCCCACAGTGTCTTCCATCATCCAGGGTGACCCGCCAGGGTCATGACAGTTAGCCCGATTCAACTGCGCCAGGTGCCCAGAAGGTCGGCAATTTCAACGAGCGCTGGGAAGCCCAGGTCCTGACGGACAAGCGTGCGGCGGTGCTCGATGCGTGCAAGCACTGCGGCAATGTCGAGTTCGCCCGTTTGGGGCCCGCTGGAGGAGCAGATCGAAGCACTGCGTGCCGCGAAAGTGGGCGGATGAAACGAGAGGTTAATGGCATCTCAAGACTCGGCGGTGAAGCCCACGCGTCTGACAACTTCCCACCACTTTTCATGTTGTTTTCGCAGGCTGGACGCCATGGCCTGCGGCGTTAAGCTGTGTGCTACCAAGCCCAGGGAGGCAAGAGCCTCCGCAACCGCCTTGCGATTGACGGCTTCGGCAACCATTTGATGAAGGCGTGAAACGGTTTGGGGCGAAACGCCTGATGGAGCAAAAAAGCCGAGCCACTGATCGCCAGCGGGGTAGTCTGCACCGAACTTTTGCTCTGCAAATGTGGGAGTGTCGGGCGTGAAGGGTGTTCGCTGCGGCCCAGAGGTTGCGATGATGCGCAATTTCCCCGCCTTTTGGAAAGACAAGAACGTCCCCGTAGGCGCAGCCATGCATGCAATCTGCCCACCGATCAGATCGGTAACTCCAGGCGCGGCGCCACGATAAGCCACGTGCCTGAGATAGACGCCAGCCTCCTTGGCTACCAGCGCCCCCAAGAGATGCAATGGTGTACCGGTACCGGGAGATCCGAAACTTGCGTGTTCAGGGTGCTCCTTGGCCCAGGCCAGGAAATCCCGGAGCCCACGCACGGAAGGCGGTACCAAGGGACCCAGCGCAAGGGCGTCAGTCGTAGTGGCTACGGTGGCTACGGGAGCCAGATCCGCGAACGGATCGTAGTCCAACTTGCTGTAGACGAAAGGGTACAAGGACAGCACGGCGTCTGGTGTGAACAACAAGGTGCTGCCATCGTCGACGGCTGCCTTGACGGCGGACACAGCTATCCGCCCACCCGCTCCGACACGGTTGTCAACGATCACGTTAACCCCGGGTTCCGTCACCGCCAATCCTTCTGCCACCCGGCGTGCAACCGCATCGACGACTCCTCCGGGTGGGAAGCCGTTGATGATCTTGAGTAATTTTGGTACCGGTTGGGCTTTGACGCTTCTTACAGTGCCGAGCGATAAGGTGGCAAATCCCGCGGCTTTCATCCACTCACGGCGTTTGATCATGGTGCCCCCCCTCTGCTCAAGACTGCGCGGTAAAACCAATTTTCTCAGCGACTGCTTGCCAGCGTTTGATGTCGTTTTTCAATCGATCGGACAAGCCTTCAGGCGAACTCCAACCAGCCTCCATGCCCATCATGGCGTAGGCCTTGACCAGTTCCGGGTTTGCAACAGCCGACTTCATGGCAGCGCTGGCTTGCTGGACCGCTTGCGCGGGCGTGCCTGCGGGCATGAATACCCCGAACCACTCGGTCATCTCACTCAAGGCGATGTGGAGCTCCTTGAAGGTCGGGACGTTGGTCAGGAAACGAGAGCGGTTGGCGCCAGTCACGCCCAGCACCCGGATCTTGCCGGTCTTCATGTGAGGGAGGAACTCACCCAAGGGCGCGGCCACCGCCGGGATGTGCCCCCCCAACAGGTCCACAATCGCAGGCTGGGAACCGCGGAAGCCTGTCTGCACCATTTTCACGCCCAAAAGCCGCCCGAGCAGCTCGCCCAAGAAATGCGGTCCAGAGCCGGTGGCACCATGGCCAAACGTGGCAGAATCAGGGTTACTCTTGATCCAGGCCAAGTAGTCGTTGAGGCTACCAACCGATTCCGGGACAGCGGGCCCGATCGCAAACCCAACCTCGCTTGTCGAAACCATACCGACCGGCACAAAGTCCTTGACCGGGTCATATCCTAGATCTTTGTACGTGTGAGGGTATAGCGTCATCATGGATGCAGGCGTCAGCAGAAGTGTCGCGCCGTTTGGTGCCGCGGCCTTAACATGCTGGATCGCAATTCGACCACCCGCCCCCGTGCGGTTGTCGACGAGCACACTGGAAGCATAGGCACCGCGCATTCCCTCAGACAACCGGCGGGCAGCCATATCGGTCGCTCCGCCTGCGGCGAGTCCAATCACGATCGTGGCCACGCCAGGGCCGGATTGCGCCAAGCTCATGCCCGGAAGGCCCCCGATTCCAAGGGAGCCCAAAGTGCTCAGGGCTGCTCGTCGGGTCAGAATATGTTTCATAATCTTTCCCCTTACATTTTCACTATTGCTCATTGATACTTGTCACTGGGCAGGGCTACGAACTGTTTATTAGGGCGAAGGCGGCGTATTTTTCGTCAAGCCGAATCAGGTTGAGCAGCTGGCGCGGCGCGCCGAAATGCGTCCAACTCGCCGCAGGCCGCGTCCACTGCGCGGATCAGGGGGTAGGGCGTCAGGTCCACCTGGAAGCGGCGGGCGCTTTCCACCTGCGGCACCAGGTAGCAGTCGGCCAGCGTGGGTGTGTCGCCAAAGCTGTAGCGGCCGCGCTTCGGGTCGACCGCCAGCAGTGCTTCGTAGGCATCGAAACCGGCGCTGATCCAGGTGCCACACCAGGCGTTGATGGCGGCCTCGTCGGCGCCGAACGTCTTGCGCAGGTACTCCAGAATGCGGCGGTTGTTGATGGGGTGGATGTCGCAGCCCACGATGGCGGCCAGCGCGCGCACCCGTTGGCGGCCGTCGGCGTCGGCCGGCAGCAGCGCGGGCGTGGGGTACTGTTCCTCCAGCCATTCGATGATGGCCGGCGACTGGATCAGCACTTGCGCGCCCGTGTCCAGCGCGGGCACCAACTGCTGTGGGTTCAGCGCCTTGAAGGCGTCCTTTAGGTGCTCTTCCTTGCCCAGGTGCACGGCCAGGTACTCGTAGGGCACGCCCTTGAGGTTGAGCGCGATGCGCAGCCGGTGTGACGTGCCGCTGCGCCAGAAGTTGTACAGCTTCATCGCGTGCAGGCTCACTCGGCCGGGCCGACGGTCAGGCTGATCTCGGCAATGCCTTCCACACGGCCGATGATCTTGTCACCCGCCACCACGGCGCCCACGCCTTCGGGCGTGCCGGTGTAAATCAGGTCGCCGGGTTGCAAGTGGTAGTAGGTGGAGAGGTCGGCAATGATCTCGCGGACGTTCCAGATCAGCTTGTCCACGTTGGACGACTGTTTGGTCTGGCCGTTGACTTCCAGGGCGATCGCGCCCTGCTCCACCACCACGCCTTGCATCGGCACGATCTCGGAGCAGACCGAGCCTTCCTCGATGTCCTTGCCGGTGTCCCAGGGGCGGCCCTTGTCGCGTGCCACCAGTTGCAGGTCGCGCCGGGTCATGTCCAGGCCGGCGGCGTAGCCGTAAATCAACTCGTGCGCCTGGTCTTCGCTGACGCGGAAGCCGGGCTTGCCGATCGCCAGCACCAGCTCCATCTCGTAGTGGTAGTTGCTGGTGCGCGGCGGGTAGGCCACGGTCGCACCACTTTCCACCAGGGTTTGTGGCGATTTGGTGAAGTAGAACGCTTGTTCGACGCTTTTGTCGACCGGACGGCCCATTTCCACCGCGTGGGCGTGGTAGTTGCGGCCGACGCAGAAGATGCGGTTGATGGGGAAGCGCTCGGTCTTGCCACGAACGGGCAGAGACTGGACGGGAGGCGGGTTCCAGAGGTAGTTGCTCACTTGCTTTCCTGTTGTGTGGTGCTTCGCGGCGGCTCAGCCGCGGTTTTCAAAGACGCCCAGCTTGCGGTGCAGGGGCGATTCGTCGGCCATGAAGATGAAGGACGGCTGGTCGGCTGAGAGGTTTTTCAGCGTCACCTCGGTGTAGCCGGGGGCGCAGCAGGTATCGGCTTCCCTCAGGGCGAAGGTGGACTCGGCGATGCGCGCCTCGCTGCGGCCTTCGATCTGGTGGAACACCACGGCGGGCGAACGCACGGGCAGGCGCAGGGTCTGGCCGGGCTTGAGCATCAGGGCGTAGAAGCCCAGGATGTTCTCGGCGTCGTCACCCGTTTCGGGGTTGACGTAGGTGACCTGCACGCATTCCTGCTCAGGCTGGTCGGCCGCCAGCGACAGCAGGGCGGCACGGGTGTCGGCCCAAGGGTAGCGCAAGAGAGGATAGCGCTTGTCGCTGCGCTGGAACACGGGGGTTGGCACCACGCCCGCACGGGTCCAGGCGCAGTCGCCCCGGCCGGGGTCGACCTGCTGGCGCTCGCCGTCGATGTGGTAGCTGGCCTCCATGTAGTACACCAGCGGCAGGTCCAGCACATCGAGCCACACCACGGGCTCGTTGCCGTCGTGGCCGTGCTCGTGCCACAGGCCGGTGGGCGTGAGGATGAGGTCACCCCGGCTCATGGGGCACTTCTCGCCATCCACGGTGGTGTAGGCGCCCTCGCCCTCCACGATCATGCGCACCGCGTTGGGGGTGTGGCGGTGGCTGGGCGCCCACTCGCCGGGCAGCAGCAACTGCATGCCCAGGTATATGGCGGCGCTGGCTTGCATCTTCTCCAGGCCGTGGCCGGGGTTGGCCAGCACCAGCACGCGGCGCTCGGCCTTCTCAATGGGGGTCAGCTCACCGGCCTTGAGCAGCAGCGGCTTGAGCGTCTGGTAGGACCAGTAAGTCGGCTGCGTCTGGCGGGTCGGGACATTGGGCGGCAGCACCGCGCGTAGGCTGGGCCATAGCGGCACCAGGTTAAGTTGTTTGAGTTCGTCTCGGTAGTCCTGCGGCAGGTCTTCCAGTCGGCCAAGTTCGTGACTCATGGTGATACGCTCCTCTTCATCAAGCATGTGGATAGGGGAAGCCGATATCCCTCACGCTTCGATCAGACCAAAGCAAGTATCGGCAATTTCTGAATCCGACCGCAGTCGGAAAAAGGGGCTCGTAATCTGTGTGCATCGAAATTTGATCGAGGCCGCTGCCCACGGCTGCCCCGCGGCATGGCTGGCCGCTCATGGAGGCTGGCCATGCTTTATTTATTTCTCTAAAAAAATCAGATCAAACCTTCAGCCGACAATGTGGCCCGGACTGCTGGACGTTCAGCCACGCGGTTGAGGTAGCCTTGCAGGCCGGGCCAAGGCGAAAGGTCCACATTCACGTAAGCCCCCCAGCCAAGCACAGTAAACAAGTAGGCGTCCACCACGGAAAAGTCGTTCCCCATGGCCCAAACCTTGTCACCGAGCATCTGCTCGGTATGGGCAAGACGGCTTTCCAATTGGGCCTTGATGACTGGCTTGGCATCCTGTGGAAACACCGGGCTGAACAGCGCTCCGAAGCTTTTATGCAATTCGGTGGAGATGAAATTCAGCCATTCCATCAGTCGGTAACGCTCCAGCGAGCCAGCTGCCGGTGCCAGGCATTTTTCTGGCACACGGTCAGCGAGGTATTGAACGATGGCCGGCCCTTCGGTGAGCACCTGCCCATCATCCATTTGCAAAGCGGGGACACTGCCCACGGGATTGACGGTCTTGTAATCAACACCAGTCTCAGTCACCTTGGTGCCGAGATCAACCTTTTCTAGCTGAAAGTCAAATCCACCTTCACGAAGGATGATGTGAGGCGACAATGAACATGCGCCGGGGCTGTAATAAAGCTTCATGAGACTCCTTAAAATCAAGGCGTGGTTGAAAAATCAGAAAAATCGATGCACTGAGAATTTATGGTTGCGTTTCCTTTTGCAACCTGCTCTCAAGCATGAAAAGGCGGTCATTTCCCCACCACATTTGATCATCCCAAAACACGGTGGGAACCCCGAAAACCTTTCGGTCAATGGCCGCCTGCGTCTCTTCGTCGTATGCCTTGGCGGCATTTTCGCTGTTCAAAAAATCTTCAAATTCACCGAGATCCCAGTTTAGCTTGTCGCATACCTCAGCCAGCAAGCTATCAGCATCCAGTGCCCACCCTTTCCCCCAAGCCGAATCGAAAACAAGGCGAACATATTCAGCGGCTCGCTCCCTGGCTGCCGGGTAATACAGTCCGGCATTCACCCGGCGGCTGTTGAAGTTAGGGGGGAAAACCAACGGAATCCTATAGAGATCGGCCCATCGCTGCAAATCCACCTTTAAGTAGTCAAGCTTGACCTTGAGGTCCCGATTGGATGGGCCGATGTTGCCAATGGCCGTTTTTGCTCGCGCCAAATCAATGGCGTGATACTGGATGGAGAATCCATAACGCCCGGCGAGCACCGACAAACGGTGGTTGGCCAGATACGAAAATGGGCTCAAAAAATCGAAATAAAAATCGACCATCACGATCGTGCACTCCCAACAAAGAGAAGATGGCAATAGTGTGAGATTGCTTCAGGGCGATCGGTGCACCCTGCGCTTGTGGCGCTTCCACTCTGTACTGGCATATTTTTAACTCGCCGACTGCACTAATCCAGAAAACCTCCAGATCAGCAGGTTGTGCTGATCGGAGATGTCTGACTCAGGGCCTGGACTTACTTCTTTTTCGAGTTGGTTGCCGTTTTGGTTTTCCTCAATTCCTTGGCATACTTGGTATGCAGTGCGGCCCAGGCCTTGCCTGATTTTCGGGCACCTGCAAGGTATTCGTCGGGAACCAGCGTATAGGGTGGCCGGCACGGCCCCGCCTTGAGCCAGCCGGCCTCGTCCATTCGTGCTTTTTCGAGGCCAATGTTGTATTTTGAGAATTCCGAGAAATCGCCGCGTGGAAACAGTGTGGCATCGGCTGCGCGCATGTCATCTGAAATAGCCTTGGCCTTGGCCCAATCACCTGTATTTTTGGCCTTTACCACCTCATCGCGCAGCACAAGGGCGGTCGCTGGGCCGCACATGGAACCGCTAGACCAGAAAGCAGTCATGCGCTCGGGATTGATCCGGGCCGCAGCGTAGTAGTCATCCTCATGCGGAAGGAAGCGAATATTTGGGGCCAATTTCAGATCCAAGTCCAGCATCCCGATGCCCAAGTACTTGGCTGTGACAACCTGCGGGATTTTGGACATTTCGGCCCAAAACGGGCGAGGAAAATCAAATTTGAAAGCCTCCGGGTTGGCGTAGACAGCGATGGCTGCATCTGGCACTGCTTCCGCCACATCGCGATAAAATTGCACGGCAGTAGGCAGATCCATCTTCACCCACATCGGCACGCCGAGCATTGTTCCTTGGGCGCCAATGTCGATCAATTCGCGGGTCTGGCGTATGACTTCACGGGTATTCAAGGCCGTTGTGCCGCAGAAGTAGGGCACTCGACCGCGCGCGGTTTCCACGACCGTTGAAACAAAATCCCGCTTCTCCTCCCACGTCAGCGTCGCGCATTCGCCAAAGGTGCCGTGGCTCAGAATGCCATTGACGCCGGCCGCAATCAACTCCTCGACAATCCGGGCCGTCTCGTCGAGATCGACCGTGTGCGTGCTGCGCCAGTCCGAGGCATCCGGCGTGGACGGGGTCGGCATGATGACCCATGCGCCTTGAATATCCGCGGCGGTCAGGCGCACCGCTTTGCTCGTCTTTCTTGTCATTCAAATTTCCTTTGAAAATGGTGATGCAAACAGAATTTTGGAATCAATGTGGACCGATCAGAATCTCCGGCCAATCGCAATCGACGTCAGCAGCGGATTCAACGTTACGCGGGCTGTAGCAACTTGAGGCCCAAGAAACCCCGATGCATCTGTTTTTAGATAAAGTTTTCGGATATCAAAGCTGACGAACCAGTCGCGGTTGATGTTCGCTTCTGCACCGATGTGGAGCACAGGTGCCCACGCATGATCTGCATCGAATGAGGTCAGATTGGCATCTTTGCTTTTCAGAATTCGAGTGTAGTTGATCCCCGCCCCCACGTACGGGCGAACCAATCCCATCTGTGGCAGGTTGTAGGTCGCCGACAAAACTGCAGGAGCATATTGGACACGGCCCAGCAAAATCGGAGGCAGCGTGCCTGCGCCCGTCACTTTTGTGGTGGGTGGAATGCCAACAATTAATCGCGCGTTCCAGTTATCGTTAATGATGTAACCGAAGTCAAATGTCAAAGCGTTGTTGTCACTGGCGTCAGCGCTTCCACCCGGCACCCTTGTTCCGTCAATCGAAACTTTGGCGCTCGCATCGAAGGCTACGTTGGTGGCGCCGATGCGATATGACCAACGGGAATCCTCGGCATATGCGGTGCTGAGCATCAGCATCCCAAGTCCTGCGAGGGAAATGGCTTCTTTGATCATCATTGTCTCCTTTTTTTTATATGGAACTGAATGGGGAAAACAGATGCGATCGATTTCGCATCTGTTACATGGCTAGCTCAGTTTGACGTCCAATCCATAACCGGTGGCCTCGATGGTGTGGCCGAAAATGTCGCCGACGTAATATTCCGATTCAGCAATGGCGGGGGCGCCTCGCCACCCAGGTTCTATCAGCCAGCCGGAAGGTGTTGCCCCGTAGAACGTCAGCGCCTTATCGTTGGAATGGATGCCCAATTGCAAGGCAATGTCAATCTTTTCCTTCGTGAAAAGCTGGTGTGTGCAACCCAAATCTTCGATATGAGTGTATTCAATCATCAGATGATTGAGGCGCTTGGCCGCAGGCATTGCACCGAAAGCGATGGAATGATCGCGAGCATTGCAATGCATGAACGTCAACTCAGCCGTCATGCCGTTGGGCAAAGGAAGGCGGTACTCGACATCTCCACGAAATCCCAGCAAGCTATAGAACTTACGTGCCGCTTCAACATCGTTCTGACGCACGATGCAGTGGCCCAGGCCCTGATCACCGGTTAGAAATTTCCCGTGCAAGGGACGACCGGGATGGAAGGGGTTGTTCAGGTCAATCCGGGGTCCCCAGAAAATCTCGGTCGGGTTGCCCCCCGGATCTTCTGTCTTCATCAGGCCCAGCACCATCCGTTCTTGTGCTTCGGCTTTGTCGCACACGCGGACTTTGTAGCCTGCGTCCACGAGCTTTTGACCCAATGCCTCGAATTCCGGTTGACCGGCGACACGCCAGCCCAGGTATTCAAGGTCATCTTGACCGTTGTGATGAACCACGATCCGATGGTGCCAATTGTCCATTCGCAGATAGAAGCGATCCTTGTCACCCTCATCGAGGACTTGAAGTCCCAGCATGTTTGCGGCAAAGGATTTCCACGCTGCGGGATCCTTGACCGAAATGCCCATGTACCCCAATTCAATGACAGTTGCTGGCTTGTTCATGGTTTAACTCCTTTGTTGCTTCAGCTTAGAAGGGATACTGCTGCTCGAATGGTTCAATGGTCAGCCACTTGAGTTCCGTGAACTCGTCGATCACCGCGCGTCCGTCGAAGCGGCCATAACCGGTGGCCTTTGTTCCGCCATAAGGCGCCTGAGCCTCGTTCTGTACGGTGGAGCCGTTGATATGGACCGAGCCGTATTCGATCGCCATGCCCACGCGCAGAGCCCGGTTCACGTCCCGGCCAAACACGCCCGATGACAGGCCGTAGGCGCTGTCATTGGCAATGCGGATGGCGTCCGCTTCGCTCTTGCACCGGATAACCACAGTGATGGGACCAAAGGTTTCCTCATCGTAGATCTGCATGTTGGCTGTCACGTGGTCCAGGATCGTGGCGGGCATGACTGCACCCTCGGCCATGCCGCCGCACACGACCTTGGCGCCCTTATCGATGGCATCTTTGAACAGAGCATTGATCCGGTCCCCCGAGTTGGGCGACACCATCGGGCCGATGATGCAGTCCCCGGTGACGCATGGATCGCCTGCGCTCAACTGCTTGGTTTTCGCGGCGAATTTCGCGACAAATTCGTCCGCGATCTTCTCGTCGACCACCAGGCGTTCGGTGGACATGCAGATCTGGCCTTGGAACAGGAAGCTGCCGAACACCGCTGCCTTGACCGCCGCGTCGATGTCAGCGTCGTCCAGAACGATCAGCGGGGACTTGCCGCCCAACTCCAGCAAGCAACGCTTGAGATGCTGGGCCGATTTCTGGGCGATGATGCGCCCCACGCGAGTGGAGCCCGTGAAGTTGATGCGACGAATCTCTTTAGACGAAATCAGCGCATCTGCAATATCGGGCGACCGGTCCGGGGAGGAGTTCAGATAATTGAGCACGCCAGCAGGCAGGCCGGCCTCCTGCAGGCACTTGGTGATCAAAGCGTGCGTGCCGGGGCTGAACTCGGAGCCTTTGAACACAACGGTATTGCCGCAGACCAGCGGATAAGCGATGGCCCGCGCCGCGAGCACGGCGGTGCCGTTCCAGGGAACGATGCTCAAGATGGGGCCAACCGGCTGACGCAGCGTCATCGACAGGGTGTCAGGCTTGTCCGTCGGAATGGTTTCGCCTTGAATTTGGGTGGCTAGTGAGGCGGCTTCCCGGAATACATTGGCCGACAGGTGCACGTTGAACCCCGCCCACAGCGCGGAGGCTCCCACTTCCTTGGCCATCACTTCGATGAACTCGGGCGTTTTGCTCTCCATGACGTCTGCCACCTTCAAAAGAAGGCGCCGCCGCTCCGAAGGCCCAACGGCCTTCCAAGATTTGAACGCCTCTTGAGCGGCTCGAGCCGCATTGACCGCATCGTCCACCGTGGCGTTCGCGCATTGGGTCACGACCTCGCCACTGACAGGGTGCTTGCGATCAAATGACTTTTTGTCACTCGAAGCGCTCCAGGTGTTGTTGATAAACAATTTCGTCTTCATGGGTTGTCTCCTGGGAATGGGGTTGAAAAATCTAATTTGATTGAAAATTCACTTTCGGCCGAGCGCCATGCCGCCATCAATGCCGATTACGGTGCCAGTGATGAACTTCCCTTGTTCCCGGGAGGCCAGCAAAAGATACGGTGCTACCACGTCCTCGGGCCTTGCTGCGAACCCCAAGGGGGTCAGGCCCTTTATCATGTCATCGATGCCGGGCATGTCTTTCATTTTGGTTTTGTCGAAACCGGCGCTTGCCGGCCCCGCCAAAGAAGTGACCGTACCACCTGGCGCAACGCCATTGACCCGGATGTGCGGGGCCAATTCGTAGGCCAACGCCTTGACCATACCCAGCACTGCATGCTTGCTGGCCATGTAGCAAGAGCCGCCGCCGCCGACCGCATAGGAAGAAACGGAAGCCGTCACTACGACCGATCCGTTCGTTTTTTTGAGTTCCGGCAAGGCCGCGCTGATGCCGCTGAAATAGCTTTTGACGTTGATGTCAAATATCTCGTCGAAACTGTCAGAGAATTTCTCCCATGGCTCGTCGACGCCCAACATGTAATCCCATATCCCGGCATTTCCGATGAAGCAGTCGAGGTGTCCGAACCTGGCGATCGCCTTGTTGACCAGCTTTTCATTAGTGGCGTGATCACGGACATCGCCCGCCACGATCTCAATGGCATCTTTGAATTCACTGCGAAGACCCGCCTCTTGTTCCTCATTGCGAACAAGTGCGGACACGCAATAGCCAGCTGCTTTGAAGGATCGAACCAGTTCCAGCCCGATGCCCGAGCCGGCTCCAGTAATGGCAATAACTTGCTGTGTGCTCATGTCAATAAATTTCCGTTTAAAACAATCAAGGATGACCGCCATCAAGGCAGGCATCCCCAGGGTTCACAGGAAGGTCAACAGATTGTGGGTCTGGAGAATGCGCTCCGGGTAGTCCACAAGACGTTCCACCAGTTGGATACCACCACCTTCGATGCGTTTCCATTTGTCTTCACGCGTTGCATAGAAGACGTCAACTTGGTTTCCTCGTCTGGCGCGATGGAGAATGAGGTTGGACCGCACATGCAGCATTTCCGGTGCGCTCTTGTCCTTGGCCGCCGTGACATTGGTGACGAAGCGGGTGAAGCGGATCTTCGGGCTGTTGGCCCAGTTCTGAGGATCCATCTGGTGTGCAACTCGAACTTTCAGCTGTTGATAGTTCTCGTTGTAGATATTCACCGCATCATTCAGTTGGTATCGACGCTCGGAAGTGGAGCGAAGTTCTCGCGAGATCACTTGGTATTTGATCTCGGGGGCAACGCAGTGTTCAAGCCAGGCTTTGTAGGCCTGAATGTCCAGCAGGTGCGCTTCGCGGGTCAGGAGCGTGTTGACTTCTTGCAGTAGTGCATCATCTTGTACGATGAAGAAACGGTGAAATTCTTCGGCGTCGTGCGCGGAGACCAGCTTGTCTTCCTGGGTATTGATCATCATGATTGGCTCCTGGATTAGCGATCAGTCGTCTTGGTGAGTTCGGTGTGCCAATTTCGGGAGGTGTTTTCGAACTCGGCCCAATTGGAGCTGCTGATGTGAGCCTGGTAGGCACGGTAGAATCCGCGATAGCTGGTTTCGCCGATTGCCGATTTGGCAACGACGCCCGGATAGCATTCGTCGCCGTAGACGTCCTTGCCGAAACCCAAATTGGCAATCAGATCACTGTTGCTGGATTGGTATTTCTTGGCATTTTGCGACTCCGTCTCCATGTTGTCGTTGTCGTCGCTTTCCCAGAATCCTGCTGGTCCGAAAGTGCGCTGAACCGCGTCAGCCAAGCGACGCTTTAAGTCCTCAGGCATGTCTTTTTCTACGATGGCATACGTCCAAACCTCGGTCGTGTTTTCATCGATCGGGTTCCAGACCTTGAAGACACCGGAGCAGGTCAAAATGCTGTTGTTCGGGAAAACCGTGCAGTTCAGATGGCTGCGGTAAATCCGCGCCCGGACATCGCCGATTTCTTTGGCGAGCTTTTCCTGTTTTGCGCCGCCGAATGCCATCATTTCGGGAACCAGATCAGCGCTGTGGACACCGGAGTAGCCGTCCCACAATACGCCCATTCCACTGCCATACTTGCTGGTCATTTGCAAGCCCGCGCCTTCGGGTGGAAGCATAGCGTTGCCCGCAAGAGGAGTAAATATCGACTGCCCTGAGCGCAAAGACGATGCGTGCGTCCAACCAACGTGGTAGGCGTCACCTACAAAGTTTTCCGCAGGAGCCTTCCAGTTGGCCTTAATCACCACTTTGCCGGGGGGGCCTACAAGTTCCAGGCCACCAGAGTGCTTGAAGATGGGTTCCAGGTACCAGGCTGCATCACCCAGATAATCGATGAGCGGGGGAGCTTCTGCATCAAAACAGCCATAGATAAAGCCATGAAAGCTTTCGATGCGGGGGACTTCTTTCAAGCCCAGGCATTTCTTTTTGATCGCATCGCCGTACAACTCTTTTTCAAAGGGAACGCTTTGCAGTTCGCCGTTGGAGCCAAAGCCCCAGCCGTGGTAACTGCACACAAAGCCTTTCGCATTTCCGGCTTCAGCGTGAACTAGTGTCTTGCCCCGGTGACGGCAAACATTCAAAAAGGCTCGCACCGAGCCATCGTTCTGGCGGGAGACGATGACTTCATCGACACCCATTTTGGCTGTGACATAGTCGCCGGGGGAGGGAATCAAGCTGTCATGGGTCAGAAAAAGCCAGTTTCGCGCGAAGATGGTCTTCAATTCGTGCTGGAAAAGTTCTTTGTCGCCATGAATCAGGTGCTTTTGCGTCAGCCCTGCTTCACTCACCAAATTTTCATAAATCATGATTAATGTCTCCGTTTTTTGGCTAATGGGTGGATTGGATGGTTTGGTTGATTGGTCCGAATTCAGCCTCCTGATTGAAAGCAGTCTTACTCCATTTTGAGCATCACGCGCATGTTTTCAATTTTGACGGGGTAGGTTTTGATGTCCTTTGTCAGGGGGGTGCACAAGGCTTTGCCTGTGCAGACATCAAATCGACCTTGGTGCAGAGGGCATTCAATTTCCCGGCCTTCGAGAAAGCCATCGCTCATGCGCGCAGCGCCGTGCGTGCACAGGTTATCGGTGGCATAAATCTCCCCCTCGACCTCGTAGAGCGCAATTTCCTTGCCGTTAACTTTGACGCCGACCACATCGCCTTCAGGGATGTCGTCAAGACAAGCTGCATCAATCCAGTTCTGAGTCATGTGCGTCGCCTCAGATTGGATAGATCACAGAGTTGGGGATCATTTCGCTGTCGTAAACGCACAGGCGCGACTTCAGCTTGAGGCCCTCGGGCGTGCGCACGATCACGTCTCGGTAATAGCCGGCGTTGAAAATCGTGGAATCGCCGTCGTACTTGGTGCGAATCACGGCATAGCTGGCTTCGGCGGTGATGCGCTCGCCATCCGCGTCACGCTCCACTGACAGCACGCGCGGCGTGCCCACGATGTGGCGCTGGTAGTAGGGGTCGTGGTACATGGTTTCCTTGACGCCGTACACCCGGTCGCGGATCATTGCCTTGCTCTCCAGCGCCAGCAGGCACAGCGGCAGGCCCTGCTCAAAGTTCTCGCGCGGCTGCAGGCGGTAGGTGCCGGTCTCGATGAAGAAATCAGGCCACTTCTCCCAATTGGCGGAGTCGCACACCATGGCGTAGTCGCTGTACAGGTTCAGCAGTTCGAAATAGGTTTTGAAGTCGACCATGTTTATTCCCCCATCACCTTGCGCCAGTAGTCGTACATGCCGCGGATCAGCGTCTCGGTGACCATGTGGTCCGTGTCGCCGATTTCGTGACCGCCCATCTCGATCACGGTGCGGTGCGACGGGTTCTGCTCGAAGCCTTCCTGCGACCACTCGATCACCTCGCCGTCATCGGCCGACACGAAGCCCGCCGGCCCGAACAGGTTGGCCTGGATCAGGCGGCGCTGGGTCCACTCCTCGTTGTCGTCCTCGAAGCCGAAGTGGGTCCAGACGAAATCGAAGGAGCCGTGACCGTTGGGCTGGATGTGGCGGGTCGATACGCTGTTGACCTGCTGCTGGATGATCACGCTGGGGAAGATCGTGGTCATCACCGCAGTCGGACCGCCCCACCAGGGCTCGGGCACGATGTCGAGCAGGCGCGGGTCGTTCACCTTCATCTGTTCCTTGAAGCTGTCCACGCCGGACACGACCTCCTCGTTCTTGCCGCCCTGACCGCGCGTGGAGATCATTGCGGCGTGGCGGAACTTGGCGTCCATCTTCAGTTCCGACTTGTTGTCGGCGCGCCAGAGCCCGAAGGTCGAGAACCAGGTGTGCAGCAGGCCCGGGTGGTAGGGGTCCTTGATGTTCTCCTGCATCAGCTTCCAGTTGCCCGGGATGCGCTGGCGGCGGTAGCCCAGGATCTTGAGCTTGCGGCCATTGAAGACGCGATCGAAGTAGTGCAGGATGGTTGGGCCCAGGAACTCCTCGAAGGGCTCGACATCGTGGTCAAAAGAGGCAAACACTGCACCGCCTCGGGCGGCCACCTTGAGCTTGGTCAGGCCGTGTTCTTCGAGTTTGAAGTCCTTGGGCATGCCGCCGTTGACCTTGCCGTCCTGCTTGACGCCACGGCGGAAGGGCACGCCCTGCAGGTCACCCTTGAGGCTGTAGTTCCACTGGTGGTAGGGGCAGAAGAAGTCCTTGGCGTTGCCGTGGCGCTCGCGGCAAAAGCGCATGCCACGGTGGGCGCAGACGTTCTCCACCACGTTGATGCCGCCATCCGGATCACGCACCATGATGACCGAGCGCTCACCGATCACCGTTCGCTTGAAGTCGCCTGGATTCGGAATCTCGGCTTCCAGGCCTACATAGCACCAGTGGTTTGCATAGAACAGGCGCTCCAATTCGCGCTTGTACAGGTCTTCGCGGGTGTAGGCCCAGAAGGGAACGCGGCTGCTACCTTCGCCCGGCCATTTCGGATCTTGGGGAAACACGGGTTTTAATCGTTGGGGTTCACTCATGGCTTGGTATCCTTGGGTTGAATTGGGTTCGCATGGTGCCTTCGCTCAGACGCCGCTGGGATAGAACGCATCGGCATGGATATGCCCGGGTACTATGCCTAGGCGAGCAACGAGCAGGTTCAGGGCCTCGACCATGGCCGGAGCGCCACACAGGTAGGCGCGCCATCCCGCCAAATTGGGCAAGTCACGGCCGATCAGATCGGTGACCAGGCCGGATCGACGACCAGGGCCGGCAGGGCCTGTTGCAACAACGACATTCACCTTGAGATTCGGAAACCTTGCAGCCAATGCGTGAAGGCGTTCCTCGTCATAGATGTCCTGCTCGCTCCGCACACCGAAGTACAGATGGATGGGGTTGCTCATCCCGCTTTCCAGTGCGCCTCGAACGATCGAAAGGACGGGCGCCAGACCTGTTCCACCCCCCACACAAAGCATGGGGCCGGTGTGCGTGCGCCGCAGATAGGCCGTTCCGAGGGGGCCGCTGATCCGCACCGAAGCGCCTACGGACAGTTCATTGAAAACGTAGTTGCTGACATGCCCGCCCGGAACCGCGCGAATCTGAAACTCCATTTCCGCATCGCTAGGCAGCCCGGCCATCGAATAGGGGCGGACGCATTCGGGCGTGAACTGCACCGTTGCGTACTGGCCAGGGCTGAACTCAAGCGGTTTGGCCAGTTTGATGCGCAGGCGCCGGATGTCATGGGTGGCTTCGTCTATCGCTGTGACCGTCCCCTTGACGATGCGCGCCGGGTGAACCACGATCTCGTCAGATTCAGGAATCTCGATCGTGCAGTCTTCGGTCAGAACCGCCTGACAGGCCAGGACATAGGCCCCCTTTCCTGCCTGCGGGCGCCCTGTCTCGGGGCCGTTATCGCGAAGATGGCCGGCAATCACACGGCAACGGCAAGTGCCGCAGCGGCCCGACATGCAGCTATAAGAAATGGGGACCTCGTTGGACCTGAGCACGTCAAGCAGGGTGCTGCCGGTCTCCGCGTTCAGATGCAAATTGAGGGGTTCTACTACCAGTTCCATGCAAGCTCTTTTTTCAGTTGTCTCCGAATGGCTGCGATTCTGGCGCGTCGATCGGTATAGCGCTATAGATCAAGTCTGATAGTTAAAATCACCAGCATGAATAATGGTGAGGCATCATGGATCTGCGCGACATCGACTTGAATCTGCTGGTGGTCTTCAACCAGCTACTGCTCGACCGGAGCGTATCGACGGCCGGCGAAAAACTGGGGCTGACGCAGCCTGCCGTCAGCAATTCACTTAAACGGCTGCGTGCGGCGCTAAAGGACGATTTGTTCTTGCGCACCTCAAAAGGCATGGAGCCGACACCGTATGCACTGCATCTTGCGGAGCCCGTGATCTATGCGCTCAACACGCTGCAGACGGCACTGACGACCCGTGACTCTTTCGACCCATTTGCCAGCACGCGCACCTTCAACTTGGCAATGACCGACATCGGCGAGATGTACTTCATGCCCCCACTGATGGAAGCGCTTGCGCAACGAGCTCCTCACATCCAGATCAGCACGCTGCGCCCGAATGCTGGCAATCTGAAGGAGGATATGGAGTCCGGTGCGGTTGATCTCGCCTTGGGTCTTCTGCCAGAGCTACAGACCGGATTCTTCCAGCGGCGCCTCTTTCGCCACCGCTACGTATGCATGTTCCGCAAGGACCATCCAAGCGCCAAATCCCCCATGAGCCTGAAACAGTTCAGTGAACTGGAGCATGTCGGCGTGGTCGCACTCAACACCGGACACGGTGAGGTCGATGGCCTGCTCGAACGCGCAGGCATCAAAAGGCGCATGCGGCTGGTGGTGCCGCATTTCATTGCGATCGGCCCCATTCTGCACAGCACCGACCTCATCGCGACCGTGCCGCAGCGTTTTGCCGTTCGCTGCGAAGTGCCTTTTGGTCTGACGACATCCCCGCACCCGGCCAAGCTGCCCGACATCGCCATCAACCTGTTTTGGCAAGCCAAGTACAACCGGGATCCGGGCAACATGTGGCTACGTCAGTTGTTCGTCGAGCTTTTCTCTGAAGCATAAGCTTCCAGCAAACCCATATTGACTGCCGCGGTCGGCCATGGCTGAGGATCAGGATGTCGGTGGTCTGCCAACCGGTGCGGCGCAGTTCTCCCATGCGACTGGTCTTGTGCGTAGGCAGCCGGGTCGGAACTGCCATCGTCCGCCAGTTTGAACACCGCCACCGTCTGCACCAGCTCTTCGGACTGACCCTTCAGTCTGGAGGCCGCGGCGGCCATCTGCTCGACCAGCGCCGCGTTCTGTTGCGTTGCCTGGTCCATATTGGTGACGGCCTCGCCCACCTGCGCTACTCCCTGGCTCTGCTCGGTGCTGGCCGCGCTGATCTCGCCCATGATGTCGGTCACGCGCCGAATGCTGTCCACGACCTCTCTCATAGTGGTGCCGGCCTGGTCCACCAAGGCGCTGCCTTGCTCGACCCGGCCCACGCTGTCGTTGATCAGGGTCTTGATTTCCTTGGCGGCCTCGGCGCTGCGCTGGGCCAGGCTGCGCACTTCGGTGGCCACCACGGCAAAGCCGCGACCGTGTTCGCCCGCTCGGGCGGCCTCGACGGCGGCATTCAGGGCCAGAATGTTGGTCTGGAAGGCGATGCCGTCAATGACGCTGATGATGTCGGCGATCTTGCGGGAGCTTTCGTTGATGCCTGTCATGGTGTTGACCACCTGGGCCACGGCTTCACCGCCTTGGACGGCCACGGTGCTGGCGCTTTGCGCGAGCTGGTTCGCATGGCGCGCGTTGTCGGCGTTCTGGCGCACAGTGGAGCCCAACTCCTCCATGCTGGCGGCGGTTTCTTCCAGGGAGCTGGCCTGGCTTTCGGTGCGCGCCGACAGGTCGTGGTTGCCCTGGGCAATCTCGGAACTGGCCGCCTCCAGGCTCTCGGCGTTCTGGCGCACATGGGCCACCATGCTGGACAGGCTGCCCTGCATGTCCGCCAGGGCGGTTATCAATTGGCCGACTTCGTCGTTCGAACGCGTCACGATCTGCCCCGTGAGGTCGCCCTGGGCAATCTGGCCCGCCAGCCGCAGCGCCTCCTCCAGCGGCCCGAGCACCGCTTTGCGGATAGCCCAAAAGGAGGCCAGCAGCACCAGACCGCCCAGCAGGTTGATGCTGAAGACAAGCGCCTTGATGAAGCCGACCGCCTCGGCCACCAGCGGGGCGAAACGGTCGGCGTTTTCCTGTACCACCGCCATGTCGGGCCGCAGCCGCTCGACCAGCGCCGGGCTCACGGTGCTGCCAGGCTCGAGCTCGATGATTTTCTTCATGCGCTCCAGATCGTCAATGCCCTTGCGCGGCAAGTCAATGACGTCATTGAAGCCGAGCAGGCGGAACAGCCCCTGTTCGACCTTGAACAACTCCACATCGACCTGCGCGGCAAGCCACTGCCCGTGCTCGATCGGCTTGAGCAGCAGGTCCTTGCCAACCGCCGGGGCCGTGTCACCCGAACTCGCCCGCTGCATGGCGAGCTCTATCTGCATGACCACGTTGAGATGGTCTCGCTCCAGGTGGTGGAAGCGCGCGGCCTTGCCGAGGAATCGCCCCCCCAGCATCACCAGCAGCGACACCGTGAGCACGGCGACTATGCCGAACAAGAATTTCTGGCGCAGGGTAAATTGGGGCATGGGTTGTGTTCCTTCAGTGGAAAGGGTACCTTCTGCACGATGAAACGAGCAGGCACGTCAGAAAGGTTGCCTGCCGGGCTGCCGACCAGGATCTTGATCGGTTTGGTGGGAAACTGTTCTGCCGAGTCCGCAGGCACCGTGATGACGACTGTCGCCAGTAAGACGGTTATGCTGGTAAGGTGCCGCAGCACATTGCGCACGAGCTCTGAACGAGCTCTGAATTTGAAGAACGATGGTCACGGTTGATCCTCTTGGGCTTGATGAATGAAATTGCCAGCTTTTTCAAGCCCCTCCAAATACCCATGGCTCCGCCAATTGCCGCCTAGCCTCGTAGCGGCGAATCTCCGCGTCATGCTCCAGCGTCAGGCTGATGTCGTCGATGCCGTTGAGCAGACAGCGTTTGCGAAACGGATCGAACTCGAAGCCGAGAGCAGGGCCGATCGGTGCTTCGATAGACTGTCTCTCGAGGTTGATGCGCAGGCGGTAACCAGGCTGGCTCTTTACCTGTTCGAACAGATACTGCACCTCAACCTCGGGCAGCACGATGGGCAACATGCCGTTCTTCAAGCAGTTGCCGTAGAAGATGTCGGCAAAGCTGGGGGCGATGAGCGCACGAATGCCATAGTCGTGCAGCGCCCACGGCGCGTGTTCGCGGCTGGAGCCGCAGCCGAAGTTCGCTCGCGCCAACAGGATGGAGGAACCTTGGTAGCGGGGCTGGTTCAGCACGAAAGCCGGGTTCGTCGGCCGCGCGGCGCAATCCTGCCCGGGCTCGCCCTTGTCCAAATAGCGCCATTCGTCGAACAGATTGCCCCCGAAGCCTGTGCGTCGTATCGACTTCATGAACTGCTTCGGGATGATGGCGTCCGTGTCGACGTTGGCGCGATTCAGCGGCACCACGATGCCGTCGAGAAACGTAAAAGGTTCCATCAGCTGAACTCCTTACGGACATCAACGAAGTGGCCCGCAACTGCGGCCGCCGCCGCCATTGCCGGACTCACGAGATGGCTACGCCCTCCCGCCCCCTGACGGCCCTCGAAATTGCGGTTCGAGGTGGAGGCACAGCGCTCTCCGGGCGCCAGCCGGTCTTCGTTCATACCCAAGCACATCGAACAGCCCGGTTCACGCCATTCGAAACCCGCGTCGGTGAACACGCGGTCAAGGCCTTCGGCTTCGGCCTGCGCCTTGACCAACCCCGAGCCCGGGACCGCGAGGGCTAGCTTGATCGTGGGAGCAATATGTCCGCCCTTCAGCACGGCGGCCGCAGCGCGCAGATCCTCGATGCGGGCATTGGTGCACGATCCGATGAACACCTTGTCCGGCTGAATGGCCTTGATTGGCATGCCCGGCTCGATTGCCATGTACGCCAGCGCATTGGCCATTCCGGAGCGCTTGACAGGGTCCGGTTCACGCGCAGGATCGGGCACCTGGCCGCCGATCGGCTGCACCATTTCGGGCGATGTACCCCAAGTCACCATGGGTTGCACAAGAGCCGCATCGATCTCAAGCGTTCTGTCGAAGTGCGCACCCTCGTCGCTGACCAGTGTGCGCCAGTACGCCACCGCCTGCTCCCATCGCTCGCCGCGCGGCGCGTACGGACGCCCTTTCAGGTAGTCGATCGTTTTTTGATCGACCGCGACCAATCCAACGCGAGCGCCTGCTTCGATCGCCATGTTGCACAAAGTCATTCGGCCTTCCATGGACAAGGCGCGAACCGCGCCACCGCCAAACTCGATGGCGTAGCCGGTTCCGCCTGCCGTGCCGATGCGGCCGATCACGTCCAAGATCAAGTCCTTGGCCGTTACGCCAGGCGCCAGTGCTCCCTCGATGCGCACGAGCATGGGCTTCATCGGGTTGACGGACAGGCACTGCGTCGCGAGCACATGTTCGACCTCGGAAGTACCGACACCAAAGGCCAGGGCGGCGAAGGCGCCATGCGTGCTGGTATGCGAGTCGCCGGCGACAACGGTCATTCCCGGCAAGGTTGCGCCCTGTTCCGGACCGACGACATGGATGATGCCCTGACGGGGGTCCGAGAGTCCGAACTCGGTGACACCGAACTCCTTGCAGTTGCGGCTGAGTTGTTCGACCTGGATACGCGACAAGGGATCTACGATGCCCACGGAGCGCGATGTCGTCGGCACGTTGTGGTCCGCGGTCGCCAGTACCGTTTGCGGACGCCACAGCCTGCGCTTGCCCATGCGCAACCCCTCAAACGCCTGCGGGCTGGTGACCTCGTAGACCAGATGGCGGTCCATGTACAGCAGCGGAGGGCCGGCCTCGGGCTCGTGCACCACATGCCGTTGCCACAGCTTTTCGAAAAGTGTCGCGGCGGCCATTACGTTCCCCTCAGGACCGGACTGGCCGGGCTTCCGGCAAGGCAACCCACGCCGGCCAGGCGCTGCTGCGGTTCGCGTGAGTGCACGCCATCCGGTACGGGATACCGCCGACTCGATGGACCCGCCTTCATGACCTGCCCGGGCACATCGTGGCCGACGATCTCAGGCATGCGGCGCGCCTGCGCCAGCAGCGCTTCCAGATTGACGCCGGTGCGATAGCCCATGGCCTCGAACATGTGAACCAAGTCTTCGGTGCAGACGTTCCCGCTGGCGCCCGGCGCGAAGGGACAGCCCCCCAGCCCGCCGAGGGAGGCATCGAAGCGGTCGATGCCGGCCTCGAGCGCCGCCAACGCATTCGCCAGTCCCATGGCACGGGTGTCATGAAAATGCGCCGTCAAGGTCAGTTGCGGCCAACCAGTCTTCACCGCCCGGCAGAGGCGCTCCACCTGCCCCGGATGGGCCATGCCGGTCGTATCGCACAGCGTCACGCGCGCGATGCCCAGCCCTGCGATGCGCTCTACGAGCGCCAGCAGGACCGCGTCCGGCACGTCACCTTCGAACGGACAGCCGAAGGCCGTGGACAACGAGGCGTTGACCTGCTTACGGCCGTCCACCAGCCTCACGATTTCGGCAAACTGCGCCAACGACTGCGCAGGGGTCATCCGCAGGTTGGCGGCGTTGTGTGTCTCACTCGCAGACATCACGAGATTCAGTTCGTCGACGCCGCAGTCGAGCGCGCGCTCAGCGCCGCGAATGTTGGGCACCAGTGCGGCGTATTCAACGCCGGGAATCCGTTCGATCCCTCGCATCACGGCTTCGGCATCCGCCAGCGCCGGGATGGCCTTGGGCGAGGTGAACGATGTGACCTCTATCTTGGCCAGTCCTGTGCGGCTCAAGCCATTGATCAGGTCAATTTTCTGTTCGGTGGGCACGAAGCGAGACTCGATCTGGAATCCGTCGCGCACAGAAACTTCCTGGATGTACAGCCGCTGGCCGTTAGCCTTTTGCATGAGTTGCCCCTCAAACCACGCCATCGGCGCGCAGTCGGGCGAGCTCGTCGGCATCAATGCCCAGGGAGGCCAGCACTTCCTGCGTGTGCGCGCCGAGCTCGGGGCCGACCCATTTCGTGCGCCCGGGAGTCGCGCTCAACTTGGGCACGATGCCCGGAAAGTCGATTGGTGTGCTGTCGGGTAGCGCGTGGCGCTCGATCATGTCGCGCGCGTGGAAGTGCGGGTCTTCCGCGATGTCGGCTGCGGTGTAGATGCGCCCGCTGGGCACTTCGGCCGCCTCCAGGACCTTCAAGACCTCGTCAAGCGGGTGCAGTCCGGTCCAATCGGATATAGCGGCATCCAGCCGATCATTGTGTCTGACACGGCCGTCATTACGCACCAACGCGGGGTCAGCGCCGAGATCGTCGCGCCCGATCGCGTGCATCAACCGCTTAAAGATGGCGTCGCCGTTGCCTGCGATAACCACGTAGCGGCCATCGCCGCAACGGTAGGTATTCGATGGTGAAATGCCCGGGAGACTGGCGCCGGACCGCTCCCGCACGAAGCCGAACTCCGCGTACTCTGGAATCAGGCTTTCCATCACCGCGAATACCGACTCGTACAACGCGACATCGATGAACTGACCCTTGCCCGCGTTGGCCTTGAGATGGTGCATCGCCACCAGGGCACCAATCGTGCCGTACAGCGAGGCCAGCGTGTCGCCCAAGCTTACACCCACCCGTACGGGCGGACGATCGGCAAATCCGGTCACGTGACGCAGCCCGCCCATGCACTCGGCGATGGCCGCAAAGCCCGGTCGCTGGCTGTACGGGCCCGATTGCCCGTAGCCGGAGATGCGGACCATGACAAGCTGCGGATTGAGGGCCGACAATTGCTCCCAGCCCAGCCCCCACTTCTCCAGCGTCCCGGGACGGAAGTTCTCGATCACGATGTCGACTTCGCCGGCCAGGCGACGCACGATCTCGCGCGCCTCGTCGCGCTTGAGGTCGAGCGTGACCGACTTCTTGTTGCGACTCTGTGTGTACCACCACAGCGAGGTACCCTCGTGGAGCTTGCGCCATTTGCGCAACGGATCCCCGTCCTTCGGCGGCTCGATCTTGATCACTTCCGCGCCGAACTGAGCCAGCAGCGCGCTGGCGTAAGGCCCCGCTACCAGCGAGCCGAGTTCAAGTACCTTGACGCCCGCAAGCGGCATTACATCCGACGTAGGTTTGCTCTCATCGTTCTCCTGAGAGGTCGATTTTTTCTTCATGGTTGTGTCATCCGAACCGTCAGTTCGCTCAGCATCCTTCGAAAGGTTTGACCGTGCGCTGTCTTTACGTTGTGTATTCATGATTGCTCCTTAGAACCCATCCCGAGTCGAAACTCCGTGGATGTGCAAGCGGGGAGCGCAGTCTTCATGGTCGCACTCATCAGCTCACTCCCAGGTATTGATGGATGACATCAGGCGTGCGGCGAAGTGCCTCGGACCCGCCCTGCCAAACAACGCAACCTTTTTGAATCACGTAGTGGTGATCTGCCAGATCAAGCAGTGCACCGACGTTCTTATCGATAACGATCTGCGAGAGTCCATTGGCCTTCAATTCGCCGAGCGCACGCCAGATCTCTTGGCGGATGAGAGGTGCCAGGCCCTCGGTGGCCTCGTCAAGCACGAGCAGGCGTGGGTTGGTCATCAGCGCGCGGCCAATCGCGAGCATCTGCTGTTCGCCGCCCGATAGCTGCGAGGCAAGGTTCCGCCGGCGCTCCCGGAGCCGGGGAAAGAGGTCGTAGACGCGGCTGAGCGTCCAATGTGGCAAGGGCGCCGACTCACCGACTCGGGCTGTCGCGACGAGGTTCTCCTCTACAGTGAGGTTCGGGAAGACCTGCCGGCCTTCGGGCACCAATGCGAGACCTTTGCGCGCCACGCGGTGGATGGGCAGTCGGTCGAGTCGAATGCCGTCAATCGACACCGTGCCGGCCGAGACGGGCAACAGCCCGAAGATGCACTTGACTGTCGTCGACCGACCCATGCCGTTGCGGCCGAGCAGCGTGACTACCTGCCCCTTTCGTACGTCAAAAGAGATGTCAAAGAGGGCTTGGGCGTGGCCGTAGGAGGCCTGCAGCCCAAGGACGGAGAAGAAAGTGCTCATATCGTTGTCCCGCGCCGTCAAACCGCTTCCTCGCCGAGATACACCGCGCGCACCTCGGGATGGCAGCGAATCTCGGCAGGGCTCCCAGTGAACATGACCTTGCCGTAGACGAGCACGGTGATGCGATCCGCGAGTACGAAGACCGCGTCCATGTCGTGCTCGATGAGAAGAATCGAGTAGCGTCGCTTGAACCGCTTCAGCAACGCAATCACTGAAGACGATTCCTGCGGGCTCATGCCCGCCATCGGTTCGTCGAGCAACAACAGCTTTGGACGGGCTGCGAGGCTCATCGCCAGCTCGAGCTGACGGCGCTCGCCGTAGCCCAGGTCGCCTGCACAGACATTGGCGCGGTCACCGAGACCAGCGGATTCGAGCGCTTCTTCCGCAGCGCCGCACGCCTCGGTGCGCGACAGCATGGGTCGCCACAACCGGAACGCGTGCTCGCGCGCGCCGAGGGCGGAAAGCACCGTGTTCTCGAGCACGGTGAACTCCTCGAAGACCGAAGTGATCTGATAGGAGCGCACCAGACCCGCGCGGGCTCGCTCGTGGCAGGGCAGGTTGGTGATGTCGCGGCCACCAAACATGATGCGTCCGCTGTTCGAAGCCAGTTCGCCAGAGAGTTGGTTGATCAGGGTGGTCTTGCCCGCGCCGTTGGGGCCGATCACCGCGTGGATCTCACCATCCTCGACGTCCAGAGAGACGGCGTCTGTCACCAACAGGCCGCCGTAGCGCTTGACCAGAGACTCGGTCTGAAGCATGGTGGCCATGTCAACCCTCCCCGCCGTTTGCGTGCGTCGCCCTTGTGGGTTTCGCAGGTACGGGGGCTGGCCGCGCGGCGGCGTGGTCGAGCTTCTGCAGCAGGCCGATGATGCCGGATTTGCCTGCCAGGGCAATCAACAGGATCATGGGGCCCAGGACGACCATGGAGTGGTCGGTGTACCCCTTGATGATCTCCTCAAGCCCTAGCAGCACGAAGGCACCGAGCAAAGGGCCGAAGACGGTGCCCATGCCGCCCAGCACGACGATGACTATGAGTTCGCCCGACACGGTCCATGCCATCGTGCTCGGCGAAGCGAAGGCGTTCAGGTTGGCAAGCAGGAAACCTGCCAAGCCGCACAGCATCCCGGACATCACGTAAGCCGTGAGCTGATACTGCGAGACCGGGAGTCCGACAGTGGCGACGCGACGAGGGTTTTGTCGCGCGGCGCGCAGCACCATTCCGAAGGGTGCTGCGCGCAATTGAGCGAGGCACCAGGTCGCAAGTGCCAGCACCAAGAAGGCGCAAGCGTATACAGCGCCGGTGTCGCCAAGGTTCAGCGGCCCAAATCGACTGGCTTGGGCTATCGAGAGGCCGTCATCACCGCCGTAGCGTTTCAGGCTCACGAAGAGGAAGAAGCCCATCTGAGCAAAGGCAAGCGTGATCATGATGAACGCTATGCCGGAGGTGCGCAAGCTTATCGCGCCGGTCACCGCCGCGGCAACACCGCATACTCCAAACACGAGGATCAAGTGGACCCAGCCGTTGTCGATTCCGTGAAAGACCGGCAGCGCGACGCCGTATGCGCCTATGCCAAAGAAGAGCGCATGGCCGAAGCTGACCAGCCCGCCATAGCCCAGCGCGAGGTTCAGCGCGCTTGCCGCGATTGCATAGATGATGATCCGCGCGAACAGCGCAATATAGAAGGGCTCGCCGATCGCCTGCGCGATGAAGGGCACCAGGGCCAGCACTGCGAAAAGGACGAGCGGCACCAGTGCGCTCGGTCGAGCCAGAGGATGTTGCAACATGGTCAGCCCCCCTTGGAAGGGAAGAGGCCTTGCGGGCGCCAGGCGAGCACTGCGGCCATGAGCACGTAAATGAGCATCGATGCAAGTGCTGGCCCTGCGGCGTCAGCGAAAGAGCGCTCGGTCACGAGGCGCAAAACGCTTGGCAGGAACGCGCGCCCGAGTGTGTCGACTGTGCCCACGATGAGTGCCGAATAGAATGCGCCGCCGACCGATCCAATCCCCCCGATGACGATCACGACAAGTGTCGTTATCAGCACCGGCTCGCCCATGCCGGACTGCACGGACAGGATCGGGCCGGCCATCACACCCGCTAGACCCGCGAGCATGGCGCCGAGTCCGAACAGCATGGCGTTGAGCAGCTTGATGTTCACGCCGAGCGCCGCGACCATTTTGGGGTTCACTGTGCCGGCGCGGATCAACATGCCGATTCGCGTCTTGTGGATCAGAAGGTAGGCGCCGACCGCAACCGAAACGCCAACCACAATGATTGCGAAGCGATAGGCCGGATAGGAAAAACCGAACAGGTTGATCGTACGGTCGAGTGTTTCGGGGACCTGCGTGAAATAGGGTTGTGCGCCCCAGATGATCTGCACGATTTCGTTGAAGAAGAGTACCAGGCCGAAGGTGGCCAGAACATGGTCTAGGTGGTCACGCAGATAGAGCCGCGAGACGGCCACCCACTCGAGCACAAGGCCCAGGAGAAGTGTGCCGGCCAACCCTGCGATCAGACCCAGCGCGAACGAGCCCGTCGCGTTGTATACGGTCGCAGAGAAGTAGGCGCCCAACATGTAAAGCGAACCGTGGGCCAAATTAACGAAACTCATGATTCCGAACACGAGCGTGAGTCCGGCAGCCAGCAGGAAGAGCAGGACGCCGTACTGCAACCCATTGAGCAACTGCGCGAGCAGCAGGTTTACACTCATCGCATCACTCCTACTTCAGTGGGCACTGCTGGTGGTACGCATCCTTGTGATTGCGCAAGGGAAACGTCAGCGTCCGCATGCTGACGCGGCCTTTTGCATCCTTCGCGATCTCGAAAACGGGTATGTCCTGGATCGGGAAGTTGTTGTTGTTGAACCGAAACGCTCCTCGTACTGATTTGAAATCCGCGTTCTTGAGGGCCGCCATGAATGCCGGTTTATCGGCTACGTCGCCTCGCACCTTGGCGATTGCCGCGTCGAGCAGCATGGCGGCGTCGTAGCTTTGCGCCGCGTACTGCGATGGGATGCGCTTGTAGCTGGCCTCGAACTCCTCGACAAAGCGCCGGCTTTCGGCGTTGTCGAAATCGGGCCCCCAGAACGAGCCGGAGATCGCGCCGAGCGCAGTGTCGCGCAGCGCTGGCAGAGTTGCCCCGTCGGTGGTGCCCGTGGACAGCAAAGGTATCTTGCCCATGAGGCCCGCCTGTTGGTACTGGCGTACGAAGTTGACGCCGAGTCCGCCTGGGTAGAACACGAACACGGCATCGGGCCGAATAGCTTCAAGCTTCGTGAGTTCGGCCGAGAAGTCCAGCTGGTTCAGCGGCGTATAGACTTCGTCGGCAAGTTCAGATTTGTAAAAGCGCTTGAAGCCGGCGATGTAGTCCTTGCCGGCCTGGTAGTTAGGTGCCAGCGCGACGACCCGCTTGTAGCCCTTGTCGGCGGCATATTTGCCCACCACCTCCGACAACATATCGTTCTGCCACGAGACTATGAATTGATAGGGCGAACACTGCGCGCCAGCGATGGGCGCTGGTCCCGCATTGGAGCCGACCAAGAAGACGCCCTTTTCGGTGATGGGTTTGTGGACGGCCATCATGATGTTCGAGAAGGTGATGCCGGTGATGATCGACACCTTGTCTTTATCGATCAGCTTGCGCGTGGCCTGCACCGCCACGTCGGGTTTGAGTTGCGAATCCTCCTTGAACAACTCCACCGGCACGCCGCCAAGCTTCCCGCCGTTGCGCTGCACGACCATCATGAATCCGTCATATTGGTCTTGCCCCAGCGCACTTTGTGGGCCCGACAGTTCGGCCAGGAAGCCGATCTTGATGGGAGTTTGTGCTTGCAGGGAGGGGCCGACGGCCAGGCTGGCGCATAGCAGCACGGTCTTGACCGAAGTCATCGTGAAAGTCATTTGGTGTCTCCTGGTGTGTTTGTGTTGGTGGTTCGATCAAGAATCAAAACCGCTCGCGCCAGAGGTCCAGCGCCTCCTGGACGGGACGATCCGAGAAACTAAAGAGCACGGTATCGGCCGATGCCTCCAGCCGGTAAGGCAGCCAGGAGGGGCAGACGAACACGTCCTTCGGTCCGAACGTCAGCACCTTGTCACCGGCCACACAGCGGCCAGAGCCCTCCACTACGGTATAGACCGTGGCGTCCGTGGCGCGATAGGATTCGCCCACGAAGCCTGCGGGCAGCAGCTGCATAAAGGTGCCAATGGTGGGCATCGCCCAGTCGCCCGTCACCGGGTTGGTGTATTGCAACTTGTGACCCCAGCACGGGTGCGGTGCTTCGCTGCGGCGCAGCGTCTCCAACGCCCCTCGCGTGCGTTCGTAGGGATACCAGAACAGCGGTGACGTGCGTGTCCGGCTCTTATAGCCTACAGGCTTCATCGTGTTGCCGAAGCGGGACAGCGTGAGGCCCGCCTCGCGGTCAACCGCCTGCACGGTGGTGCGCGGGCCGTCCTCACGGAACTGGGCATCAAGCAACTCTACAATAGGCAGATCGAGTCCATCCATCCATACCATCGGCTCGCCACTGTCGTTGCCGTGCTCGTGGAATGTCCACGATGGCGTGATCACAAAATCGCCTACGTTCATCGTGACGCGCTCGCCATCCACGGACGTGTAGGCACCCGCGCCGTGCATGATAAAACGCAGGGCCGATTGCGAGTGACGGTGCGACGGTGCGATCTCGCCCGGTAGGATGAACTGCAGACCGGCATAGAGGCTGTGCGTGATGCGCGTTTTTCCGCGAAGGCCTGGGTTTTCCAGCACGAGTACGCGGCGTTCCGCTTCCAGGGCTGAAATCAACTGGCCGCTTTCCTGCAGCCACGGCCAAACTTGCTTCCATTGCCACAGGTGGGGCAAGCACGGCGTGATCGGCTCCTTGGTGACGATGTCATGCAGAACTTCCCACAGCGGCGTGCAATGGGCCCGTCCGATGCGTTCGTAGAAGGCCTCGCGCTGGGTAGCGACGTCGGCTGTTGCTGCGCCGCCTGCATAAGCAGACGTCGGGAGGTTTAGTGTGTTCACGTGTCTCTCCTGGCGTTGCGGACGTCGACCGTCATGCGACCGATGCCTTCGATATCGACCGTGATCACGTCACCGTGCACCACCGGCCCAACGCCTTCGGGCGTGCCGGTGAACAGCAGATCACCTGGTTGCAACGTGTAATAGGACGAGGCCATTTCGATCAACGCTGGGATGTCCAGCACGAGATCGCGCGTGTTGGCCTTTTGGCGCGGCTCGCCTTGGACAGTGAGCCAGAAATCGAGCGCCTGCGGGTCGTCAATCTCGTCAGCAGTGACGAGCCAGGGCCCCACCACGGAATACGTGTCGATGGACTTGCGCAGACTGCGCTCCTGCGGGCCGCGAACTGTCATGTCCAGGCCGATCATGTAGGCCGCAATGTGATCGAACGCGTGCTCGCGCGGAATGTTGCGTCCGGCCTTGCCAATGACAGCGACGAGTTCGGCCTCGTGGTCGTTTCGGCGGTCAGGATGCTGGATCTCGATGCCGTGACCCGGCCCCACAACGGAGCTTGTCGCCTTGAGGAAGAGTCCGATCTTCTGGATTTCGGCGACCTGGCCGTTGTGGTGGATCTCGGCCTGCTCGCGGGCTTCTTCGAGATGCTTTTTGTAGTTGACGGGCGCCGCGATGACTTTCCCGGGATTCGCAACCGGAGCCAGCAGCCGGCGCCCCGCGAGCGGCAGCGTGGGCGACGACGGGGCGATTCGGCGAATTGCTTGGAGTACCTCGGGCAGGTGCGCGATCAGGGGATCGAAAATGGGCAGCGGATAGCGGTGACTTGGCAGAACGTCGAGCGCGGCAGTGACGTCGCGCACTGTGTCCCCGTCTACCAAGCCCAGGCGGTCGTTATCGAAGCGGCAAATCTTCATGGGATGTGTGTCAATGTTGCGATTCAGGAATAGACATCGAAAGGCCGTCGATCTCGGGGCCAACGATGAGACGACAGCTCAGACGGCTGGTGGGCTTGACCATGACCGCGAAATCAAGCATCTTGATTTCAAGTTCTGTTTTGGCCGGCAGACGTTCGGTCCACGCTTCGTCAACGTAGACATGGCAGGTGGCGCAGGCGCAGGCGCCGCCGCACTCGGCGTCGATGCCCGGCACATTCGCGGCTACGGCAGCCTCCATCACCGAAGCGCCGTCCTTGGCCTGCAACTCAATGGTCTCGCCCTCGGCCGTTTGAAAGTAAAGAGTCGTCATGTGAGTGGATGATCCTTGTCAAGTTTGAGTAACGAGCTCGCGCAGCGACACACGGTCGTCGCACAGGGTCGCGCGTTCGATGAAACGGCCGCTGCGGATGAGCTGTCGAGCGGCCATGAAGTCTTCCGGCGCGTCAAGTGTCTCGACCGCGGTGACGCGCCCATCCCGAAGGTGCCAAGCCGCAAACGCCAACCGCTTTTCTGCGACGGATCGAAGAATGATCTCGTCGCCGGCAGCCGAGCGGCCTGCTACTTGGATCCGGCAGCCGAACTGATCCGACCAGAACCATGGCACCGGGGCTGGGGGAATCGGCTTGCCGGCCAATACAGCGGCAGCGCACTTGGCCTGATCCGTCGCGTTTTGCACGGATTCCAGCCTTATCGGAGGCTCGCCATCACCAAGAACCTGCTCGGTGCAGTCACCGATGGCCCAGACATGCGGATCACTCGTACGGCACGCAGCGTCGATGCGTATTCCTTGCCCACATGCAATTCCTGCCTGCTGCGCCAGTTCAATGCGCGGCGCGGCGCCTATACCCACCACGAGCGCATCGGCGGTGAAGCTTTCGTCGGTGGTCGTCAAACGGACAGGGTTCCTGGCATTGGTCGCAGCGGAGACCTCGACGGCCCGCACGGTGGCCCCCAGGCACAGCCGCACGCCATGCTGCGCGTGCAGCCGCTGCACGGCCACAGACATGGCTGTCCCGACCGACCGCTGGAGCACGCGTGGAGCGGCTTCGAAGACAGCTACCTCAATGCCCCGCTGCGCCGCTGATGCCGCCACCTCCAGTCCAACATAACCCGCACCGAGCACGGCAAGTCGCCGCACGTTCGTGAGCCGCTCGCCGAGGGCCTGCGCATCGTCCCAACTCCTCAGTGTGAACACGTGTGGCGAAACGTCGGCCAAGCCCGGCCAGCGACGCGCGCGCGCACCCGTCGCCAGCACCAAGTGCTCATATTCGATAGCCTGACCATCGTCGAGTCGCAGAACGCGCGCGGCGCGGTCCAGTTCGATAGCGCGGCGGCCGAGAATCTGCCGGCACCGCTGCGAATCGTAGAAGGACGTGGGCCGCAGCAACAGATCCGCCAAGGTCGCTCCGCGGCGCAAACAGTCCTTGCTCAAAGGCGGCCGCTGGTACGGCAAATAAGGCTCGGCCCCCACGAGGGTCAGCGGCTCGGCATGGCCCAGCTGCCGCAGCGATGCGATCAACTGGCAGGCTGCCTGCCCTGCGCCCACCACCACTATCCCGGCACTCATGGCGCAGTCAATAGAGTCGCACGCGCATCGACTGGATGCCGCGGAACCGCGCGCTTCGGGCGAAGACGGGCTCATCGATGAGCTGCATGCTCGGGAAGTGCCGTGCGAGCGCCGGCAATGCCTCGGCCGCCTCCATGCGGGCGAGCGGTCGGCCGAGGCACACATGGATACCCGCACCGAAGGCCAAGTGGGCGTTGGGTTGCCGCGTGAGTTGCAGGCGGTCCGGATCGGCGAACACACGCTCGTCGCGATTGGCGGACACTTGCGCGAAGATGACTTCAGTGTCGGCAGGGATCGTCCCAGAAGGCACCTGTACCTCTTGCGTCGTGCGCCGCCCCTGCAACTGCAGCGGCGTGGTGTAGCGCAGGCACTCCTCCACCCCCGGGCCAATGACGGACGGCTCCTTGGCCAGCAGGGCCATTTGGTCGGGATGCTTCATCAATGCCAGAGTAGAAAGCCCGATCAGGTTGGTCGTGGTCTCGTGCCCTCCATTGAGAACGAGGATGCACATGTGTGCCATTTCCACTTCACTGATTGGCGGGTTGCCGCGCTTCTCGGCGGCGACCAGTGCACTGATAATGTTCGTCGGCATGTCTTCCACTGGCTGTCGGCGCCAATAGTTAAAGTGCTCGGACAGGTAGTCTTTGAACTTGCGAGTCGCTTCGTGGCCGGCGGCGATCGCTTCGGCGCTGACGGCTGGATTGAGGGGAAACAGTACCTGCGCGCCGAGGTCCCGGATCAATGGGCCGTCGCTGCGCGGCACACCGAAGATGTCGCAGATCACTTGGATCGGGATACGTGACGAGAACTCGGCGACGAAGTCGATCTCGCGCTTCTCGCGCACCTCCTCGATGAGCCGTTCGACGATCTCTCGAACCGCCGTGCGCAGCCGCTCTATCGATGACGGCGTGAAGAACGGATTGACGATGTCGCGCAACCGGTCGTGATCGGGCGGGTCGCGGAACAGCATCGACGAGGTGTGATGCTCAAGAAGCGGCCCCTCGCCGAACTTCTTCGCATAGGCTTCGGCGCGGTTCACCCGACCGCTCAGGTCGCGCCACACCGCCTTGACGTCGTCGTAGCGCGTCAGCAATACCGAGCCATCGCTGTTCCAGAGAAGCGGTTCGTTATCACGCAAGGCTTTATAGAACGGGGCCGGGTCGCGGTAATACGCGTCCGGCAGGTTGAATAGGTCGAACCTGCTACCGGGCGCAGTGGGTCTGGCCATCATTTCGGTTGTACTCATCGTAGTCTCCTGGCATCTGCAGCGTCTGTCGCATGCTGATTGGAAGCAGTGTAGGATTCGTTGCTTTATCCGCCAATACAATACGAAGAATTTCAAGTATTGTTTCTACAGATGAGGATGCTTTTGCTGGGCTTATGACCAAGACCTTCGACTTGAATCTGCTGTCTCTTTTGGTCGCTTTGGACGACTGCCGCAGCGTTACCCGCGCCGCGCTGCGTTTAGGCATGAGTCAGCCGGGCCTCAGTACGGCGCTCGGGCGCCTTCGTAAGCACTTCGACGACCCGATGTTCGTTCGCACTCCGGAAGGTATGCAGCCGACTCCACGCGGTGTGGCAGCAGCAAAGGAGGCTCGCCACATCCTGCAGCGCGTCTATGAGAACGTACTGGACGCCCCGCGATTCACGCCGGCCGAGACGACCACGGAGTTTTGCCTAGCGATGCCAGACGTGGCCGAAATGATCTTTGCGCCAGGGCTCATCCAAGCCTTGCAGCAGCTAACACCTCATGCCTCAATGCGCACCTCTTCGTACGATCCGCAAAGTCTGGAACAGGCTATGGAGTCGGGGCAGGTGGACATTGCGCTCGGCTATTTTCCTGACCTCAAAAGCAACCGCTTTTTCAAGCAGCGGCTGAGGATGCACGGCTTCTCATGCATGCTGCGCAAAGGACATCCTGCGGCTCAACAAATGAGCAAGTCCAGGTACTCGGAACTCGACCACGTGCTGGTCGATACACCGATCAGGAGTCAGGAACTCGTGGACAATTTTCTGGATCGTCGCGGCGTTGTCCGGAGAATTCGCATGCGCACCACGCACTATCTCACACTTCCAGCAATTGTTGCCGCCACGGATCTTGTCGCGACAGTCCCGACCGCAGTCGGCGCACACTTTGCAAAGCTTGGTCAGGTTGAACTCGTCCCTCCGCCCTACGACATCCCTCAATTTCCGATCCAGCAACATTGGCACCGTCGCTATGACAAGGACCCCCGTCATCGTTGGTTCAGAGACAGAATCGCCGCGCTGTTCGGGCCGGGATCTAACTTTTTTTTGTGAAAGGGTTTTGTTGAACAAATCCCCAGCCCAAGGCAGGTACACCGTCCACGTTGAATCCGCTTGATCTGTGGTTGAGTGTCACTTCAGCCCAATCGAGTCCAGCCCCACGACAAGACCACCAACTGGAGCGAGTACAACGCCGCATTCAAATCCCGAGAGTCACTGACCATCTTGCTGGACCGTGGCATGCAGTGGTACGCCCCACGCAGGGCAAGCGCGGCCGCTAGCCGCGGCGCTTCAGGCGCCTTGTGGCCTGATGTGCTGGGTGGCCTCGTCTTCGACACGTTGCCAGATCTCGACCGCGATCGGGTTGTGGCTCTCTTCGAGGATATGGCCCACCAGCCCGATGGCGCGCGCGAAGACGCCGATGCCGCGCACGATTTTCCATGGCAGCCCGAGTTCGCAGCTGATGGCGCCGATGGCGCCGGTCGCATTGACGGGAAGCGACTTGCCAGCGACGCGTTCGGCCTCGGCGCAGATCAGTTGTTCGAGCCGGATGTAGTCCCCAGAAAAGCCGTTGTCCTCGGCGATCTGGAACAGGCGCGGGGCACGCGGATCGACCGGTTTGTGCAAGGGATGGCCGAGCCCGGGAATGATCTGGCCGCGTGCACGAAAGGCGGCCACGGTATCGCGGGCGATGCGCTCCAGATCGGCGCCCTGGGTGCCCGGCGGAAGTGCCTCGTACAGCATTTTGGCGGTGCCTTCGGTGCTGCCGACGAGGGGTCTCCTCGTTTTCAGTGCAATAAGTGACGGTACGAAAAGCTAGCACTGGCGCGGAGGTGGTGTTGGTAGATC
>NZ_JBXAGC010000036.1:0-37931 GCF_058793725.1 Acidovorax sp. GW835-FHT14B10 | reverse complement strand
GCTTTGCCGTCATCTCTTGACTCCTTGTCGGTATTTTCAACAAGGCCAAGAACTCCACTGTTCAGGGGCAAGGTCACAGCCGGCATTGCGGAGGATGTGCACTTGCTAGGCGGGAAACCGATCGTCAGGCGACGCGGTATGTGCTGGTTCTCGGGTTACCAGAAAACCCCCTCGGAATATTCGAACCAGATCTATGCCCTTGCCGGATGCTTACTCCGCAATCTGCTTGCGCGCAGCGCGCACGCCCATCTTGAGCACCTCGCGCACCCGCTCCAGTTGAGCCGCGCGGGGAATTACCTCACCCGTCTCCCACTTGTAGACACTCACGACCGAGACGCCGAGCAGCCGGGCTATCTCTTTCTGGGTCATGTGCAGTGCATGCCGCTTGGCAATCAAGGCTTCATGGCTGAAAGTGAATTGGCGTCCACCCCGCACTTTTCCCCCTTCGGATTCCACGGCCCCTGATGTCGCTTGCTGGCTGTCAGAGAGCGCCTTGGACTGTCCTAGAGCAGCCTGCTGGCGCTCAACGATAGTTGCAGCCTTCTCCTGTGCCTTTGCCAGGGCATGCACCTGGGAGGTCAGCGCCTTGAGATCGCGCTTGAGTGCGGCGATCTCGGAGCGCTGTGCAGTGACCGTTTTGCGCAAGGTGCCCAGTTCAGCTTTGATTTCCTTGCGTGCCATGCGCAGGACTTCGGAGCGGAAGGCGTCGGAGAAAGTGGTCATGGATTCAACTCGGTTTTGTCAGTAGCGCAAGCGTAGCAGGCGCCAACAAAAAAACCGCCCGACGGATGTTGTACGCGGGACGGTCGTTTGAATGGATGCGCAGCGGCTTACTTGCCGGCCTTCTCCGCCTTGCGCTTGGCGGCCTTGGGATCGACCACGGCCTTGAACTTGGCACCAGGCACGAACTTGGGCACGGTGGAGGCGGGGATCTTCAGTGCCGCGCCGGTGGCGGGGTTCTTGCCAGTACGAGCGGCCCGCTTGACGGACTTGAAGGTGCCAAAGCCCACCAGTTGCACCGCATCGCCCTTTTTCACGGCGGTTTGGATGGTTGCGATCAGGGTTTCGAGGACAGCGTTGGCGGCCGTCTTGGACAGGTCATTCTTGGAAGCCAGGATTTCGACGAGTTCGGCGCGGTTCATATTAGGTGGCTGATGCAAGTTAGTGAAGCACGATTTATAGCCGATGCACGTTCCCATGGCCGTCCAAAGCGACGGGCAATCGGCTCGGTGATCCTGCACCATGCGAACGGCACGCTCGCGGACCTCGGGGGGAGAAGTTCTGTGACTTGTTTATGGCTCCATTTTCTTAAGAGCTGGAGCCTCCTCAAAACCCAGGGTGATTCAATGATCCGATGGTCCTCGAATTAGGGTAAACGCCAACAAAAACCGTAAAGACAAGATGTATAAATGAAGCGCTTCAAGTTAAGATAAAACCTTCCTAAAGAAGCCATTTTGTTTTTTTTGAAAAATAAATGAAGCGCTTCATATTTTTAACTAACGCTTAGGAGACATCTGATGATCAAAAAACTGAAACGACTGGCCACGGCTCTAGGTTGCCTCACGCTTCTGGCTGCAGCACCAGTCCATGCACAAGATCTCAAGCTGGGGGCTCTATACCCCTTGAGCGGCGGGCTGGCACTGCTGGGCGATGAAAGTTTTCGCGGTACCCAGATGGCGATTGATGAGCGTAATGCTGCGGGTGGCATTAACGGCAAGAAGATCGTCCTTGTCAAGGCCGACGCGGTCGATGCCAACCAAGCGGTGGGGGAGGCCCGTCGCCTGACATCGGTGGAAGATGTTTCGGCGATCTTTGGCAGCTATGCATCGGGCATTTCTGCTGCAGCAACACAGGTGACGGAGTTGGCCGGTGTGCCCTACTTCGAGCTGGGCGCTGTGGCCGACACGATCACCAGCCGGGGTTTCAAGTACGTTTTCCGCAGCAACGCAACGGCAAAGAGCTTTGCTGAGCGCAGTGTCGAGTCCGTCGTCAAGGTCATCGCACCGATGATGAAAGTGGACCCGAAGTCGCTGAAAATAGCGATCATTTACGAAGACGGTCCTTACGGAACCCTGGTGGGTGGCTTCCAGAAAGAAGAAGCCAAGCGGCTGGGCCTGAACGTAGTGGAAAGCCAGCCGTATTCGGCAAAGAGCGTAGACCTGTCTTCACTGGTGCTGCGCCTCAAGGGTGCCAACGCTGACGTGGTGCTGCAGACCTCGTACCAGAACGACACCCTGCTCTTCTTCCGTCAATCGGCCAGCGCTGGTTACAAGCCAAAGGCGGTGATTGGCGCTGGTGGTGGCTACTCGCTGCAAGAAACCGCGCAGGCACTGGGTGCCTCTGTTGAGGGCGTCTTCAACGTGGACTTCCCTCAGATCAACATGAAGGACTCGGGTGCTCCTGGCCTCAAGGATTTCGTGACCGCCTATGAGAAGAAATTTGGCACGCAGCCTCGCTCGGGTCACAGTCTGGTGAACTACGTGGGCGCCAAAGCGTTTCTGGATGTTCTGGTCCAAGCCAAGTCCACGGACAAAGACAAGATTCGCGAAGCCGTACTGGCCTATCGCAAGCCAGTGGGAGCGAGCGCAGCGGGTTGGGGTTTCCAGTTTGCGGACAACGGGCAGAACCAGTTTGCATCGACCAACCTGATGCAGTGGCAGGGCGGGAAGCTCGTTACCGTTTACCCCGAGGCTGTGTCCACAGCCAAGCCCATCACCCTGAAGTAACGCGTTAGGCGACTTTTACGTCATCCATAGAGGCCGTGCAAGGGTGTCCCTTGCACGGCTCAAGGGGCTGCTGTGTCCATCTTCATTCAACTTCTGGTCAATGGTTTGCTGCTGGGTGGGGCCTACGCCATCATCAGCATCGGCCTGACACTCATCTTCGGTGTCGTGCGCGTGGTCAACTTTGCGCACGGCGAGTTTCTGATGGTGGGCATGTACGCGGTGTGGCTGCTAGCCCAACACCTCGGTCTCCATCCCTACACGTCCGCGATTCTGGTGGCCGTGATGCTGTTTGTCATGGGTGGCTTGATGCAAAGGTTGGTCATACAACCCTTGCTCTCCGCAGATGCACACATCCAGATCTTTGCCACCGTGGGGGTGTCAACGGCCTTGCTGAACCTGGCACTGATGGTGTTCGGTGCAGACATCCGCAAAGCCGAAGTTACCTTTGGCACAGAACCGATGTCAGTGGGCGCATTCACTTTCGTCAGTGGTCAGGTCATCACCTTTGTGGTGGCCATCGTCGTCGCCGCGGTTACACACCTGTTCCTTAAGCACACCTACACCGGTCGCGGTTTACGGGCACTGGCTCAAAACAGGATGTCTGCTGCCCTCATGGGCGTCGACGTTAACAAGGCTTACATACTGGCCTTTGGTATCGGTGCTGGTCTGGTGGGCCTGGCCGCCGGCCTGCTGGCCGTGCAATACCCGGCCTTCCCAACCGTGGGCCAGTATTTCGTGCTTACGGCTTTTGTGATCGTGGTGCTGGGCGGCATGGGCAGCTTGCCCGGTGCGGTCATCGGCTCACTGTTCATTGGCCTGATCGACAGCTTGGCCGGCTATTACGTGGGTCCGGGATTGAAGGAGGTTGTGTACTTCCTTGTCTTCTTGGCCATCCTTATTGTTCGACCCACCGGATTGTTCGGCCTGGGTCGTGGATCTGAGTGAAGGACATCTCCATGATGCCCCCCATCTTGAGCCCCCGGGTCTACATCGGCCTGCTGGCCTTGTTGTCTATCCTGCTGGTTCCCTTGGCCGCACAGTCACCCTTCGTGTACCACCTGGCCATCCAGGTCTGCGTGTTCGCCGGACTGGCAACGGCCTGGAACATCGTCGGCGGTTTCGCCGGGCAGCTGTCCCTGGGACACGCCGTGTTCTACGGCATCGGAAGCTATTCGGCGGGCCTGTTGGTCGCAAAGTTCGGCATCTCTCCGTGGATCGGCATGTTTGCCGGCGCGGCGGTTTCCGCAGCGATGGCCTTGCTCATTGCCTACCCGACCTTGCGCCTGCGTGGTCCCTTCTTCTCGCTCGCCACGATTGCCTTCTTGGAAGTGGTGCGTCTGCTGGTCGTGCACCAGGAGGGCTGGACCGGCGGTTCGGCCGGGCTGAACGTACCGCTGCAAATCGGTCTGCCTTGGATGATTTTTCGCGAAAAGTGGGCCTATCTGCTGGTGGCATTCGGCTTCTTTGCGCTCGCTCTTGCAGTGAGCTGGCTGATCCGTCGATCGCGTTTTGGCTTCTACCTGATTGCCGTGCGCGAGCGTGAAGATGCGGCCCGGGCCGTGGGCGTGAATGCCGTGCGGGCCAAGATCGCAGCTGCGGTGATCTCCGCCGTGCTGACCAGCCTAATCGGCAGTTTCCACGGCATGTACCTGACCTTTCTGGAGCCCTCTTCGGCCTTCTCGCTGGAGATGTCGATCCAGATCGCCATGTTCGCCCTGATCGGTGGCTTGGGCACGGTGGTCGGTCCGGTGATCGGTACCGTGCTGGTGCTGCCCGTCGCTGAGCTGGCCCGCGGGTGGCTCAGTGCATTCGGCAACGGCACGCACGGGTTTGTGTACGGCGTGCTACTGGTCGTCGTGGTGCTGTACTTCCCACGCGGTCTAGTGGGTCACTTGAGTGAGCGGGTGTTGCGCCTGATTGATCGCCTGCCCAATGGCGCCAAAGCCAAGGCCGCAGTTCTTCCAGCTCCCGCTGCTCAGAAGCCGCTGGCTACCCAGGGCCAACCCATCTTGCGTGCCGAAGGGCTGCACAAGCGCTTCGGTGGACTCAAGGCCACCGACAACGTGTCGCTGACCTTGCATCAGGGGGAAATCCTGGGCGTGATCGGCCCCAATGGAGCGGGCAAGACCACGGTGTTCAACCAGCTCTCAGGCTTCATCAAGCCCGACCAGGGTAGCGTGAGCGTGCTTACCGAAAACGGCTGGGTCTCCCCGCGCTCACCCGAGGTCTTTGCCCACGCGGGTGTCGGTCGCACCTTCCAGATTGTCCAGCCGTTCACGGGCCTGTCGGTCATGGAAAACATCATGCTGGGTGCCTTCATGCACACCCGCAATCGGGCTGCAGCTGAAGCGATTGCAAGGGAAGTCGCGCAGCTGACCGATCTCACGTCACTGCTGGACACCGAAGCGCGCAGTCTCACCGTGGGTGGCATGAAACGCCTGGAAGTGGCGCGTGCCCTGGCCACCCGACCGCGCATCCTGTTGCTGGACGAGGTGCTGGCCGGTTTGAACCCGTCTGACGTGACCCGCGCCATCGAGATGATCCGGCGCATCCGGGATGCGGGCGTGTCGGTACTGATGATCGAACACCTAATGCAAGCCACCATGGCGCTGTCCGACCGCATAGTGGTCATCAACCTCGGCCAGGTCCTTCGCGAAGGCAAACCGGCCGATGTGGTCAACGACCCGGCTGTCATCGAAGCCTATCTGGGAAAAGGGTACACCCATGCTCAAACTGCGTGATGTGAAGGCCGGCTACGGCAAAAGTGAAGTTTTGCAAGGTGTGTCGCTGGACGTGAAAGTGGGCGAGGTGGTAACGCTGGTCGGGGCCAACGGCGCCGGCAAGACAACCACCCTCAAGACGCTGTGCGGCATCGTGAAAGCGCGAAGCGGCAGCATTGAGTTTGACGGCATAGAAATCACTTCGCATGCGCCGCACGACATAGTCGAACTGGGGATCACGATGATCCCCGAAGGCAGGCAACTGTTCCCGTTCCTGACGGTGGAAGACAACCTGCTGATGGGGGCATACAAACCGTCGGCCCGCAAGTTCCACCAGGAGCGCATGGAGCGCGTGCTTGCGCTCTTTCCCCGTGCCAAAGAACGCCTGAATCAGTTGGCTGGCTCGCTGTCGGGCGGCGAACAGCAGATGGTAGCCATCGCTCGAGGAATGATGGCAGACCCTCGATTGCTCATCTTCGATGAGCCGTCCCTGGGGCTTTCTCCGCTGCTGGTGGAGCAGATGTTCAACGTGATTCGAACCGTGGCCGAACAGGGCACCACCGTTTTGCTGGTGGAGCAGAACGTGTTCCACACACTGCAGATCGCCGATCGGGGATACGTCCTAGAAAACGGCTCCGTCACTCTCAGCGGGACCGGCAAAGAATTGCTGGAGAACCCGCACGTGCGGCGAGCCTATCTGGGTCACTGAACACCAACAGGCACATGGAATATCTCATGGACGATGCAAAAACACACAAGGACAGGGTGGTCTTGGTGACTGGTGGCGGTGGCGGGCTGGGCAGCGCCATTACGGAACAGTACGTTCTGCAGGGCGCTGCAGTCGGCATCGTGGATCGCTCGCCAGAGAGCGCAAACGCCCTCATCTCCCGCCTAGCCGGGGTGGGACACAAGGTTCACTTCGTCGCGGCGGATGTTGGACGGTTTGACGACTGCGAACGCGCATGTCGCAGCATCGAGGCCGCGCTGGGGCCCATCGATACCGTCATCAACAACGCCGGGATATCACCCAAGCACCAGGGCCTGCCCGCTCCCATCTGGCAAATGGACCCGGCGGAATGGCAACAGGTGGTGGACGTCAACCTGAACAGCGTTTTCAACTTCACACGCCTGCTGGCGCCGGGCATGGTGGAGCGGCGCTTCGGCCGCATCGTCAACATGTCCTCGGTGGCCGGCAAGGCCTACCTGGACATCGTCGCCGCGCACTACAGCACCACCAAGGCGGCGCTGATCGGCATGACCCGGCATCTTGCGGGAGAGCTGGGGCCTCACGGCATCACCGTCAATGCGCTGGCGCCCGGCCGCATCGACACCCCTATGGTCGCAGGCGCTCCGGTAGAGGCCAACGAAGCGGTCATCGCCGTGACACCCTTGCGGCGCCTCGGAAAGCCCGTGGAGGTGGCCGATGCCTGTCTGTTCCTGACCTCCGAACGTTCCGGCTTCATCACCGGACAGGTCATCGATGTCGCCGGTGGCTGGCTGATGACGTGAAGCCACTTCTTTACACGAACAGAACACACACCATGAGTACCAATTTGCACAAAAATTTCATTGCTGGCGCTTGGGTTGAAGGGGTCACTACCGGTTTGAACCTCAACCCATCCGACACCAACGACGTGATCGGGGAATACGCACGGGCCGATGCGGCGCAGGCCGAGCAAGCCATCAGCGCGGCGTTTGAAGCGCAGAAGCGGTGGGCGCAATGCACCGCAGAGCATCGGTCCGACGCGCTGGATCGCATTGGTACGGAGATCCTGTCCCGCCGCGATGAGTTGGGAGCGTTGCTGTCACGCGAAGAAGGCAAGACTCTGCCCGAGGGTGTGGCTGAGGTGGTCCGGGCCGGACGCGTGTTCAAGTTCTTCGCGGGTGAAGCGCTGCGCCTGGGCGGGGAGAAGCTGCCGTCCATTCGCGCGGGTGTGGACGTTGAGGTCACCCGCGAACCCGAAGGTGTAGTGGGCATCATCACGCCCTGGAACTTCCCCATTGCCATCCCGGCCTGGAAGATTGCTCCCGCGCTGGCGTTCGGAAACGCGGTGGTGTTCAAGCCGGCCGATTTGGTCCCGGGAAGTGCCTGGGCGCTTTCTGAAATCATCGCCCGTGTCGGGCAACTGCCTGAAGGCACCTTCAACCTAGTGATGGGTCCGGGCTCCAAGGTTGGGCAGACGCTGGCGACATCGCGCCATGTGCGGGCCATCACCTTCACCGGCTCTGTGCAAACGGGGCGCGCCGTTGGTATGACCTGCATGGAGCGTGGTGCCAAGGTTCAGCTCGAAATGGGCGGAAAGAACCCGCTGGTCATTCTGAACGACGCCGACCTGGAACAGGCTGTCTCCGTGGCCATCAACGGGTGCTTTTTCTCGACCGGGCAGCGTTGCACCGGCTCCAGCCGGCTGATCGTCGAAGACGGCATCCACGATGCGTTTGTCAGAGCGATGGTCCAGCGCATGGCTTCGCTCAAGGTCGATCACGCACTCAAAGCCGGGACCGACATCGGCCCCGTTGTTTCCCAGGATCAGCTGGACCAAGACCGACACTACATCGCGTTGGGTATCCAGGAAGGAGGACACCTGGTCGCCGGCGGCGAACTGCTCAAGCGTGATACCCCCGGCTACTACCTGTCGCCCGCACTGATCACCGAGACCGAGAACGCCATGGGCATCAACTGCGAGGAGGTCTTTGGTCCGGTGGCCTCAGTGATTCGTGTCAAGGACTACGAAGAGGCGGTTGAAACGGCCAACGACACCGACTTCGGCCTGTCCTCGGGCATCTGCACCACCTCGCTCAAACACGCGACAGATTTCAAGCGCCGGTCGACGGCGGGCATGGTGATGGTCAACGTGCCCACCGCCGGGGTCGACTACCACGCGCCGTTCGGCGGCCGCAAAGGGTCGAGCCATGGCTCGCGCGAACAGGGCACCTATGCGCGCGAGTTCTACACATCCGTCAAAACCGCTTACACCCTGGCCTGAGTCATGCAAGTCATCACGGGAAACACCCAAGTCTTCGGGATCCTGGCGGACCCGATCCACCACGTCAAAACGCCCCAGCGGATCAACGCCCACCTGGTGGGCGAGGGGTTCGACGGGGTGATGGTCCCCATCCACGTCCGCGCAGAGGGCCTGCAGGCCGCCGTGCAAGGTCTGCGCGCCATGAACAACCTGGCCGGATTCGTGGTCACGGTGCCTCACAAGACCGCCATGGTCGCCCTGTGTGACGAAGTCTCTGCCGATGCCCGGCTCATCGGCGCTGTCAACGTGGTCCACCGCACAGCCGACGGTCGCTTGATCGGAACCATGCTGGACGGCGAGGGATTTGTCGCTGGTCTGCGTCAGGAAGGCATTGAACCCAGAGGCCGCAGCGCCTACCTGGCCGGGGCCGGCGGCGCTGCCAGCGCCATTGCCTTTGCCCTGGCACGGGCCGGGGTGAGTCACCTGACGGTGGCCAACCGCACCACCGACAAAGTCAGGCAGCTGTTCGAGCGCATCCATTCGGTGGCGCCGGCGGCGCAACTGGTCGTCGGGACCGAGGACCCGTCGGGCCACGATCTGGTGGTCAACGGAACCTCGCTGGGTCTGCGCGACGAAGATGCGCTCCCGCTCGATGTCGAGCGCTTGTTGCCCCACCAGGTGGTGGCCGAAATCATCATGCAACCCGCCGAGACGGCATTGCTCAAGGCCGCGCAGGCAAGGGGGTGCCGTGTGCACCCCGGCGCGCCCATGCTCGCCAGCCAGATCCCTTTGATGGCGGCCTTCATGCGCCACGGCCACACCCATGGGGTCGAACATGCATCTTGACGCATTGCCCGCAGCCCTGGGCCAAGTGGTCGGCGATCGGGGATTGGTGACCGACGGCAGCGACCTGGATCCCTATCGCCACGACTGGCGGCACATGTTCAAAGGCCGTCCGCTCTGCGCCGTGTTGCCCCGCAACACCCGCGAGGTGGCCGAGGTGATGCAGCTGTGTGCTGCATCGGGCGTTGCCGTTGTGCCCCATGGCGGCAACACGGGCTTGTCTGGTGGTGCAACGCCCGATGAGTCCGGTCAGCAGGTGGTGCTTTCGCTTGCCCGAATGAACGCCATTCGCGACATCGATGTGATCGGCGAAACGATCGAAGTGGAGGCCGGTTGCGTTCTCCAGACCGCGCAGGAAGCTGTGGATGAAAAAGGGCTTCTGCTGCCGATCACGCTCGCCGCAGAGGGGTCTGCGCGCATCGGCGGCATCGTCTCCACCAACGCGGGTGGAACAAACGTGTTGCGCTACGGCATGGCCCGATCGCGCATCCTGGGGCTGGAGGTTGTGACAGCCGATGGCCAGGTCATCAATGGGCTGCGTCGTCTGCGCAAAGACAACGCGGGCTACGACTGGAAGCAATGGTTCATTGGCAGCGAAGGTACCTTGGGCATCGTCACCGCCGCCGTGCTGCAGCTGGCGCCCAAGCCACGGCACCGGGTGACCGCGTTGCTGGCGATACCCTCGCCCGCCGATGCGTTGCAGGTGCTCTGTGCGGCCCGCAACGCCATCGGCGAGACCCTTACGGGGTTTGAGCTGATGGCAGGTTCAGCACTGGAACTGGTCACCCGACATCAGCACCTCAAAGTGCCACTGGGTGCCTCTGCCTGGTACGTACTGCTGGAGGCTAGCTCCTCGTTGCCAGGCCTGCGGGACGCCACGGAGGCGTTCCTCGGTGACGTACTCGAGAGAGAGATCGCCACAGACGGTGTGGTGGCCGAGTCGGAGCGGCAGGAGGCGGATCTGTGGACTTTGCGCGAATCGATCACCGAGGCAGAAGGCCGCGAAGGACGCTCGGTCAAACACGATGTGTCCGTGCCCATCTCCTCGATTCCGGACTTTCTGAAAACGGCCGACGAAGCTGTGATGCGCAGCTTCCCGGATGTCCGGATCAACACCTTTGGCCATGCCGGCGACGGCAACCTTCACTACAACGTGATTGTCCCGACTTATCTGGATGCCGCGGCGCTTAACCAACTCGTGCACGACGTCGTGGTCTCTTTCGGCGGCAGTATCTCGGCAGAACACGGCATCGGTCAGTACCGGGTGAATGAACTCGAGCGTTGCCGTGCGTCGGTCGAACTGGCAATCGCACGGCGCATCAAGGACGCGCTGGACCCTCAGAACCTTCTGAACCCCGGCAAGGTGCTCGCCCTTCGCTGATCCCGAGTGGATCGATCTTTGAAGAAGTTCACATGAACATGCAAACCTTTGATTACGTCATCGTGGGGGGGGGGACGGCCGGCTGCGTGCTGGCGGACCGCTTGACCGCTTCTGGAAAACACCGTGTGCTGCTGATCGAAGCGGGCGGTGAGCCGTCTAGTCTGTGGATTCCCATTCCAGCCGGGTTCAGCAAACTGCTGACCAACAAAAAGTACAACTGGCTGTTCAAAACCACGCCCGAGGAGAACACCAACGGTCGTGTCATTTCGGTCCCTCGCGGCAAGGGTCTGGGCGGATCGAGTTTGATCAACGGCATGATTTACGTGCGCGGTCAGCCCGATGACTACGACGCCTGGGCCGCTGCGGGAGCCACCGGCTGGGGTTATGCGGATGTGGAGCCCTATTTCCGACGCCTGGAAAATTACCAGCCCGGCGGAGAAACGCGAGGCAAATCGGGGCCGTTTCACCTGGAGCAGGTACATGAACGCTTCCCGATCTCCTCCGCTTTCTTGAAAGCGGCGGTGCAGGACGGCCAGGTTTTCAACGACGACTACAACTCGCCCACCCAGGAGGGCTTTGGCTACTACCAGGTCAACCAACGCAACGGCCAGCGCTGCAGTGCCTATGACGCGTACCTCAAGCCGGCACGGTCCCGGTCGAATCTGGTGATCCAGACCGGCGCCCATGTGCTTAGCCTCGATCTCCAGGGCCAACGCTGCACCGGCGTGACTTACCGGCACCAAGGTCGCGAGGTCACTGTGGCCGCGTCGACCGAGGTCATCATGGCCGCCGGGGCGATTCAGACGCCCCAGATCCTGGAGCTTTCAGGCATTGGACGGCCTGAACACCTGCAGTCCCTGGGGATTCCCGTCAGGCACGCCTTGGCCGGAGTGGGCGAGAACTACATCGACCATTTCGCCACCCGCATGAACTGGCGCGTGAAGAACACCGTCACGCTCAACGAGATGGCCCGCGGCTGGCGCCTGGCGCGCGAGGTCGCCAAATATTTCACCGCACGCAAGGGCATCCTGACCCTGGGCACGGGTCTTGTGCACGGCTTCATCAGAACCCAAAAAGATCTGTCTGCGCCCGACGCTCAGTACTTCATGGTGCACGCCAGCTACGCCAATGCCGCTGAACGGATCCTGGACCGTGCGCCCGGTTTGACCATCGGAGTGACTCAACTCCGACCCGAGTCAAAAGGCAGCATCCACATCCGGTCGAAAGATCCGTTTGATCAGCCATCGATCCGCCCGAACTTTCTGGACAGCGAAGTGGATCAGCGGTGTATCGTGGACAGCATGAAGGTGGCACGCCGCATCATGTCGCAACCGGCCATGGCGCATTTCATCGAACACGAGATGAGTCCGGGGGCTGAGGTCCGCTCGGACGCCGACTGGCTGGCGTTTGCGCGCAAGGACGGTCAGACGATCTACCACCCAATGGGCACCTGCCGCATGGGCACCGACGACCGGGCGGTGGTGGACCTTCGGCTGAAGGCGAGGGGGCTGGATGGGCTGCGCATTGTGGATGCTTCCGTTATGCCCAAGATGGTCTCCGGCAACATTCAGGGCGCCGTGATAATGGTCGCAGAAAAAGGGGCCGATCTGATCCTTGAGGATCGCAGGGACTGATGGCGTTGTCGGCGAACCGGAGCGACCGTCTCCATCAAATAATCCAACGTGGTCCCAGAATCCGATGACTCCAGGTTCCCGTCCCACCCTCGAAGATGTTGCCCGACTCGCCGGGGTTTCCCTTGGCAGTGCTTCAAGGGCTTTGTCGGTCCCAGAGCAGGTTAAACCATCCACGCTGGAGCGCGTGATCCGGGCGGTTGAACAGTTGGGGTATGTCAGAAATGGTCCGGCCCGCGCCTTGGCATCCAGGCGCACTCGGACCATTGCGGCCATTTATCCGTCCCTCGATAACCCAATCTTCGCCGTCTCCATACAGTCTCTCCAGCGAACGCTCTGGGACCTGGGCTATCAGTTGCTGGTTGCCAGCCACGACTACCGGCCCGAGCGGGAGTTTGGTCTTTTGCGGTCGTTCGTTGAGCGGGGTGTGGATGCGGTGGTGCTGGTCGGCACGGACCACGACGACGCGGTGTTCGAGTTGCTGGGCCAATACCACCTGCCCTACGTGCAGACCTGGTCCGTGGACGAAGCCAACCGCCGCCCCTGTGTGGGGTTTTCGTACCACGACGCCGCCTTTAAGATGGCACAGGCGGTGCTGGAGCATGGCCACACAGAAGTCGCCATCTGTCCCGGCCAGTCGTACCGAAATGAGCGGGTGCGCGCACGCATCGCGGGCACCCAGGCGGCGCTTCAAGGGGCCGGTCTGACGCTTCGCCCCGAGTGGATCATCGAACAACCCTTCACCCTTGAAGGGGGGCGGCAAGCGGTGCGCCAGGTGTTGGGCGGTCCGTCAAGACCCACCGTGCTTATCTGCGGCAACGACTTGATCGCCATCGGTGCCATGTCGGAGTGCCGAGAGCAAGGGGTTGTGGTGCCGGGCGAGCTCTCCATCACGGGCTCCGATGACATTGAACTGGCCAGTATGGTTGAACCTAAATTGACCACGGTGCACGTGCCCAAGGTCGAGATTGGCTCCCTTGCCGCCCACCGGATCGTGAGCCTGATCGAAGGGTCTCCGGCTGTGGAAGGGTCCCCGCTTTCAACGAGTGTCGTGCTCAGGGACAGCCTCAAGCGCATCACTTAAAGAAACACACTATGAGCAAACTGTTTTCACCGTATTCACTGGGTGGTCTGACACTCAAAAATCGTATCGTCATCGCGCCCATGTGCCAGTACTCGGCCGAAGATGGGAACGCGGGGGACTGGCACCAGGTGCACCTGGGCCACTTGCTGCTGTCCGGAGCCGGATTGCTGATGCTGGAGGCCACGGCGGTCACCGCCGAGGGGCGCATCACGCACCGGGATCTGAGCCTGTGGTCCGACGCCAACGAGTCAGCGCTCCAGCGCGTGCTGACATCGGTCCGTCGATATTCGTCCATGCCCATCGCGATACAGCTGTCTCACGCGGGTAGAAAGGCATCCAGCAAAGTGCCTTGGGAGGGCGGACAGCTCATCCCTCTGGAACAGGGAGGCTGGACGCCCATGGCGCCGTCGGCGGTGCCGCATCTTGCAGGCGAGCCCGCGCCCGCCGAGCTGGATCAGGCCGGACTGGAGCGCCTCAAGCGAGCCTTCGTGGGGGCGGCCGAGCGGGCGCATCGCATCGGGATCGACGTCATCGAACTGCATGCCGCGCACGGCTACCTGCTGCACCAGTTCCTGTCGCCGGTGTCCAATCACAGGACCGATGAATACGGCGGGTCGCTAGTCAACCGGATGCGCTTTCCGCTGGAGGTCTTTGACGCCATCAGGGCAGCGGTGCCCTCATCCATGCCAATCGGCGTGAGGATCTCCGGCACTGATTGGGTAGAGAATGGTTGGGACATAGATCAAAGCGTGGTCTTTTCGTCGGCCCTCAAAGACAGGGGGGTCGCCTTCATCCATGTCTCTAGTGGCGGCATCTCTCCACTGCAGCAAATTCCGTTGGCACCCAACTACCAAGTCGGGCTTGCGGAACGCATCCGTAACGCCACAGGTTTGCCCACTATCGCGGTTGGCCTGGTGACAGAGGCCAAGCAGGCTGAGGACATCGTTGCCGAAGGGCGCGCAGATCTAGTTGCATTGGCCAGAGCGATCTTGTACAACCCGCGTTGGCCTTGGCATGCTGCGGCTTCGCTAGGCGCCCAGGTTGAAGCGCCGCCACCATACTGGCGTTCGCAGCCGCGTGGCATGTCCCAACTTTTCGGCGACATCCGCATCGGACAGCGCTGATGTCCACGGGGTTGGCGCCGACCGGAATTTGAGCCAGTTTCTCGGTTAGTGCTGAAGTAAAAATGAGCCAGGTGTTCAACTTATCCTGCTAATTTTTTAAGCGGTTGAATTAGAGGAGTGATCACCATGGACGTGATTGGCAAGATCCGACGGCTGCATGCGAGGGACAAGCTGACGGAGCGCGAGATTGCGCGCAAGACGGGGCTGTCACGCAACACGGTCTCCAAGTGGCTGCGTGCGCCGGTGAACGAGGCGCCGATCTTCAGCGTGACCGACTATGGTCTGGAGGCGGAAATTGACCGCCTCGATCTTGAATTCTTCGGGGTTATCTCTGCTTACTCATGGCACCTTCTATTGGGCCTCAGGTTTGAGGTTCAGAGGTGTCTAGAAAATTCGTGGCGATTCACTTCACAACAAATCTGTGCTTCGGAGGATCGGAGCTGCGAACCGTCTACGTCACACTGTCCGGTAGTGGAAAGTTGATCGCAATCGACGATTGGCCGATACCTGGGTTGCCCCTGGCGTTCCGAGCGTGATGATTTGTGTGCTCACGGCTTACGAGTGATAGCAATGCTCAGAATGCCATGGCTGGACGGGCTGGAAAGCCAGGGTCCAAGCATCGAATAGTCCACTACTTTCGCGGCCCGGTGCTGCGCCGGACTTTCAGTGCCATCGGTAATGACGCGATCGGCTGCGGATTCTGATTTTGCAAGACGGACACTAAGTAGCGCGCCGCCAGCTCACCCATCTCCTTGATGGGAAGGTGTAGAGTGGTCAAAGGCGGATGCAGGAAGGGTGCGAAGTCGTTGTCGTTGAAGCTGGCCACCGATAGTTGCTCCGGTACCGACACACCCGCTTGATCGAGCGCTGCAAGCGCGCCAGCCGCCAAGTAGTCATTGCCGCAGACCACGGCCGTTATGGGGCAGCCGCCTGACCGGATCCACTCCATGGCATCGAAGCCTTCCTGAAATCCATACTCCGTCTCGACGGTTGCATCTTCGCGCAGAACCAAACCCCGCCGGGCGACCGCACGCGTGAGTCCTGACAAGCGCGCCTCAGCTCGCTCGTTGTTTTTGGTGTAGCCTCCGATGAATCCGATCTCGTGATGACCAAGATCGGCTAGGTGATCGATTACCAAGGCGGCCGCCTGAGCCTCATCGAAGCCGACACAAGGCCCAAGGGAGTCGTCCTGTGTCCAGAGTCGCACAAAGGGGGTTCCTTGCGTCCTGAGGAGCCCAATTACCTCCTGGGGGTACCGAGAACCGAGCAGCACCAGTGCGTCGACACCACGAGCAATCAGGGTGCGCACCATTTCTGTCTGGTTCTGTTTATTGCCCGGGGCAGCCAGTAGCAAGGTGTAGCCGCGTTCAGCCAGCTCGGCCTCTAGTGCCTGCACCATCGTTGGGAAGGATGAAGTGCCGAAGCGCGGTATCACAGCCCCCACGGTGAAGGTGCGGCGCAGAGCCATCGCTCTGGCAGCGCCGTTGGGCACGTATCCGATCCGGTTGGCTGCTTCCAGAACACGCTGGCGGGTCGCCTCGCTGATCATCTCGGGCCGCGACAGTGCCCGCGACACAGTTCCAGACGAGACCCCCGCCAACGCAGCGACATCATCGAGCGATGCGGCCCGAACCCGAGGGCTCGCTACTGCAGCGGTGCCGGGCGTCAATGGGGTTGGTCTCTCAATCATCGGTTTCGAAAGCATGTACGCATCCTACTGCAACTGCTCGATAGTCAGAAGGTGCTTACGCAAGCGCATGCATGGCTCATGGTTTTCCTGCAGCCGGAAAGACATGCACTCAACATGTTTGAGATCAAATTCATTTCATTAGTCCAATGAATAGGGTAAACCCCATCATTTCTTCATTGATGTTTGATACCATCATGCAAGCGCTTGCATTATCATTGTTGCACTTCACTTCCTTCCAAAGACGGATTCGATATGCCCACCACTAAGAATGCACTGGTCAAAACACTCATCGACTGCGGAGCCAAGCACGCCTTCACCCTTCCCGGTCTGGGCATTACCTGGATGCTCGATGAGTTCTATGAAAAGCGTGACGAGTTGAATGTCGTGCTCACCCGAAGCGAGCAGATCGCCGCGACCATGGCCCAGGTCTACGGCCGCCTGACTGGCAAGCCCGGCGTTTATATGGGCCAAGGCCCGTTCGCCAGCACCACCGGCGCCTTCGGCATCCTGGAAGCCTATTTCGCCGGCTCGCCCATGGTGGTGCTCACCGACACCTCGTGCTATGACGGCTTTGGCATGTACGGCGTCTACCAAACCATGACGGGCGACTACGGCGCTGCCAACATCCGCCAGTCCTTGGGAACTATGACCAAGTACACGGCCTACGCCACCGAGCCGCACGAAGCCGTCTATGGCCTGCAATTGGCGTACAAGCATGCGCAGTTGCCGCGCATGGGCCCGGCCGCTCTGATCTTGAAATCCCAAATCATTAAGCGCGAGATGCCCGAGCAGACTCGTGTGAAGCTGTACCCGACTGAAGGTTATTTGCACCACACCCCGCAGCAGATAAGCCAGCCGGCGATGGTCAAGCTCGCCGAACTGATCGCCAAGGCCAAGACCCCGGTGATCATCGCTGGCCAGGGTGCTCAGACCGACGAGAGCCGCGGCCTATTGGCCGAGGTCGCCGCCCGCGGCGGTATCGCCATTGCCACCAGCTACAACGGCAAGGGCGTGATCGACGAGACTCTGCCCATTGCCGTTGGCATGCTGGGCACCTGGGGAAGCAAGAGCGCCAACAGAATGGTGGCCAAGGCTGATCTGGTCATCGCCCTGGGCGCCAGCCTGGGCCCTGACTACCTGCGCTTCCGTGACGAAAGCATCATCGATCCGACGCGTCAGACCATCGTGCAGATCGACATCGACCCGCGCAACGCCGGTTGGGTCTATCCGGTCGACATGGCGATCGAGGGCGACGTGACGCAAGCCCTGCGCGCCCTGAAAACGATGAATCTGGGTGAGCCCGGCGAACGCATGACAGCCATCGCGCAGAACAACCGCGAACACGCCTTCGGGGTGCTCCCGCCCACCGTGGCGGCCGATGGCACCCTACATAACGCCGATATCGTGCGAGTGCTCGATCGCGTGCTGACCCCCAATGACATGCTGTCGCTCGACGCTGGTAACAACCGCATTTGGGTCACCAGCATGCTGCGCCTGCGCACCCCCGGTCAGTTGGTGGTGCCTGGCGGCATCGGCGGCATGGGCTGGGCCCTGCCGGCGGCAGCGGCAACCAAGCTGGTCTACCCACAGCGGAACTCCATCTGCCTAATAGGCGATGGCGGTGCCGCGATGACTCTCAGCACTCTTGCCACCTGCGTGCAACAGCGCCTGCCCATCACCGTGATCGTGTGCAACAACCGAGGACTGGGCATGGTGCGCGACAACATGAAGGAGCGACGCATAGCGGTGGACTTCTCCGACATCGATTTCGCGATGGTGGCGCAGGGCATGGGCTGCAACGGCGTGCGGGTTGACCGGGCGGATGCTCTGGCTGACGCCATCATTGCGGCGCGACATTCCGATCGTCCCACGGTGATCGACGTATCGGTCGATCCCGCGGCCAGCCATGTGCCGGCCTCCGACTACTAAGCCAATCGAGGAGAGGAGAGCACTATGCAACCCGTCGCCATCGTCACCGGCGGATCCAGCAATATCGGCTGGGCCTGCGCTCAACGTTTGGCCGTTCGGCACACCGTGGTGGTTGCCGACGTCAAACCCCCGGAGCAGCCGCTGCCAGCCGGCATGCTGTTCCGGGCCACCGATGTCACGCAGCCCGAGGCCTGTCGTGCACTGATGGCCTATGCGCAAGACCTTGGCTCCGTGCAGGTGCTGGTCCATTCGGCGGCTATCACCGCGCCCGCAAAGCCTGTCGAACAGATCACTCTCGACGAATGGCGGCGGGTGATCGATATCAACCTCACGGGTGCCTTCATCGTGGCACAGGCAGCCATTCCAGCCCTGCGTTCCAGCCAGGGCAGCATGGTCATGATCGCATCCAGGGCCGCGCGCACCGGTGTCGCCGCGCTCGTGCCAACGGACCAGGGCGTCAAGCCGCATTACTGCGCCTCCAAGGCAGGTCTGCTGTCCCTGGTCCGCTCACTGGCAACTGAGTTGGCTGCAGATGGGATCCGGGTCAACGCCGTGCTCCCCGGTTCTATCGAGGGCGCGATGATTCCGCGCGAGCGCTGGCCGGAACTGGCCGCGCACATCCCGCTGCGCCGACTGGGCCTGCCCGAGGAGATCGCTGACGCTGCGAACTTCTTGTGCTCGGCCGAGGCGCGCTACATCACCGGCCACGCCATGGACGTCAATGGCGGAACCTGGATGAACTGAAACCAAACCTCAGCAGGAATAGAGACATGAACTTCCCTCGTTGGATTTCGGCCTGCCTGATGGCCACCGCTCTGGCCTTCAGCGGCGCTGCCTCGGCACAGAACAACTACCCCAACCGACCTGTGCGCGTGATCGTGCCCTTCCCGGCCGGTGGTACCACTGACATCGTCGGTCGTCTGGTGGCAGAACGCCTGCAGGCGGCTCTGGGCCAGCCCTTTGTCGTCGACAACAAATCGGGCGCCAGCGGCAATATCGGCGTCGGCGAAACCGTGCGCTCGGCGCCGGACGGCTACACATTGGTGCTGGGCGCGCCCCAGACGCTGACCATCAACCCGCAGTTGTTCACCAACATGTCTTTCAATCCGCAGAAAGACTTGGCGCCCATCGCGGTAATCGCCTCCGTACCTAACGTGCTGCTGGTCAACAACAAGGTGCCCGTAAACAATGCCGCGGAACTAGTGGCCCTGGCCAAGGCAAATGTTGGCAAGCTTTCCTACGGTTCCACCAGCATCGGCAGCACGCCTCACCTGTCGGCGGAGCTGATGAAGTCCATGACCGGCACCAATATTCTGCACATCCCCTACCGCGGTAGCGCCCCGGCAATGCAGGACCTGATCGGTGGCCAGATCGATATCTTGTTCGACCAGCTGGCCTCCGCCCTGCCTCACATCAAGGCGGGAACCGTGCGCGCCCTGGCCGTCACCACGCTGAAGCGTTCGCCGTCGGCCCCCGACCTGCCGACCCTCGACGAAAGCGGCATTAAGGGCTTCGACTCCGAAGGCTGGTTTGGCCTGCTGGCTCCTGCCAACACGCCGCGCCCCATCCTTGAGCGCATCAACGCCGAAGTAAACAAAGCCCTGGCTACACCAGAATTCCGTGAGCGCCTTGCCAAGGTAGGCGCTGAACCCGTAGGCGGCTCCATCGAGAGCTTCCGCGACCGTATAAGTGCCGAATCGCAGCGTTGGGGTAGGGTGATTAAGTTCGCCAACATCAAAGCGGAATAGGCGATGGCTGAAATTAACTATGGCGGCCCAGTAAAAGTTGCCAGCGACGACGCGGGCCGCAACTGCCGCCGCTTCGGCGGCAAGGTGGCCCTGCTTACCGGCGCGGCGCGCGGCATCGGCTTCGCATCGGCCGTGCGTCTGGCAGGTGAAGGCGCCATGGTCTGTATCACCGACCAAGACGTGGCCGCTCTTGAAGAGGCCGTCCGCATCGCTAAGACTGGCGGTGTGCACCTGCATTCAAGCGTCATGAATTCGTCAAACGCCCAGGATGTGTCGCGACGGATTCCGGAGCTCGTGGAGCAGTTCGGCGGCATTGACATTCTTGTCAATAACGCGGGGGGCTCGTTGCACACCCCCTTCCGATTCATGGAGGAAGACGACGAGGACTGGCAACGCGTGATGAACCTTAACGTGATGAGCGCGGTGTGGGCCTGCAAGGCCGTGCTGCCCGGTATGCAGAAGAAGCGCTATGGGCGCATTGTTAACCTCGGCTCCAAGGCCGGTCGATACGGTAGTCTGATTGCCGGAGCCAACTACGCGGCGGGGAAGGGTGCGGTGGCCTCCCTCACGCGGCAGATGGCGCAGGAATTCGGTCCCATGGGCATCACCGTTAATTGCATCTGTCCCGGCGTGGTGATGACCGAGCGGACCGCCGGCCTGTGGGCTGAGCGGCGGACTGCGGAGGAGCGCGAGCAGGTCCTGACAACGATTCCCGTGCGCCGCTACTGCGAGGTTGACGATGTAGCCGCCACGGTCGCCTTCCTGGCCAGCGATGACAGTGCCTTCATCACCGGCGTCTCGCTCGACATCAACGGCGGCCAGGCGATGGCTTGAGGAACAGGATACCCCATGTTTTCACCTGAACTGCTGCGCACCGGCGCCTTGGTTGCTGGTGCCTGGATCGAATCGGGCGAACGCTACGCCGTGATCAACCCTGCCAATGGCGAGCAACTGGCCCAGGTTGTCCGATGTGATGCGCGACTGGCGAACGCCGGGGTCCAGGCTGCTGCGGCTGCCTTACCTTCGTGGCGCGCGACCACGGCCAAATACCGTGCGAGCATTCTGAACAAGTGGGCGGCCCTGATGATGCTCCATCAGGAGGAGCTGGCCGCCATCCTGACCGCCGAACAAGGCAAGCCTCTCGCGGAAGCGCGCGGCGAAGTCGCCTACGCCGCGAGCTTTCTCGAATGGTTCGCCGAGGAGGGAAAGCGCGCCTATGGCGACGTCATCCCCTCGCACAAGACGGATGCGCGCATACTCGTTCTGAAGGAGCCCGTGGGTGTCGTGGCTGCGATCACGCCCTGGAACTTCCCGTTGGCCATGGTGACACGCAAGCTCGGGCCTGCATTGGCCGCAGGGTGCACCGTGGTGCTGAAGCCCTCTGAAGAGACACCCCTGTCGGCGCACGCGCTGGCGGCACTCGCCATGCAAGCAGGTGTGCCAGATGGGGTCATCAACGTCGTCTCGGGCGATGCCGCTGCCATCGGCGAGGCCTGGATGCATAACGAGGTGGTCCGCAAGGTTTCCTTTACCGGTTCCACCCGGGTCGGCAAGCTGCTGATGCGCCAGGCGGCCGACACGCTGAAAAAGGTCTCCCTGGAGCTGGGCGGCAACGCACCGTTCATCGTTTTTGACGATGCAGACATCGATGCCGCCGTGGTCGGGGCGATGGCCTCGAAATTCCGCAACACGGGGCAGACCTGCGTGTGCGTGAACCGCTTTTACGTGCAGCAGGGTGTATACGAAGCCTTCACCACGCGGCTGGCCGATGTGGTGCGCCGGCTCAAGGTAGCGCCCGGCATCGAACCTGGCGCCGAACAAGGGCCGCTGATCAATCAAGCCGCCGTGGACAAGGTGCGCCGGCACGTTGCGGACGCCCGAGAGAAGGGTGCTCGCGTCCTGTGCGGTGGTGATGATCACGCGAGGGGCGGAACCTTCTACCAACCCACGGTGATCACCGAGGCGCGTGCCGACATGGCGATGGCGCAGGAGGAAACCTTCGGCCCCGTCGCGGCCTGCTACCGCTTCGAGACGGAAGACGAAGTGATCCGTATGGCCAATGCCACGAATGTGGGGCTGGCGGCCTATTTCTATAGCCGCGACATAGCCCGCGTGTGGTCGGTGGCGGAGCGGCTAGAGGTCGGCATGATCGGCATCAACGAGGGCCTGATCTCTACCGAGCTCGCTCCCTTTGGCGGCATCAAGGAGTCCGGCATCGGCCGAGAAGGATCGCGGTATGGCCTGGACGATTATATGGAAACCAAGTACGTGTTGATGGGCGGGCTGCGCGCACGCGGTTGACCTATCAGCAAAGGAAGAATCAATGAACTCTCGCACCAACTTCGGCTGGGTTGATTTCGGGGCTGCTTTTGGCGTCGTACTCATCTGGGGACTCAACTTCGTCGCGATGAAGTACGCCCTGCAAGCGCTGACGCCGTTTCAACTCGGCGCCGCGCGTTACGTTGTCGCCTCCTTGCCCTTGATTTTTCTTGTTCGCCGTCCCTCGGTGCACTGGAAATGGCTGTTGTTCTATGGCCTGTGTCAGGGTGTCGGCCAGTTCGGTTTGCTATTCATTGCCCTGAAGATCGGCATGACCGCGGCCCTCGCGTCCGTGTTGATGCAGACGCAGGTCTTCTACACCGTCATCTTCAGCTTCCTTTTCCTGCACGAACGACCCGGCCGCAACCTGCAGTTCGGCCTGGTGCTGGCCGCGCTGTCGCTGCTTTGCTTCGGCATCGGCGTCATGCGCGACACCGTGGGCGGGGTGACGGCTGCGGGCTTGGTGCTGAATCTTGGGGCCGCGTGCATGTGGGCCGTCTCGAATATCGTCGTGCGCAAGGCTCTGCAGAGCATCCCGAAGGGGCAAGCCAACGATGCGACCGCCTTTGTGATCTGGAGCTCTGTGGTGCCCATCGTTCCGTTCTGCATCCTCAGCTTGCTGATGGATCCGAGCCTGCAGGTTTACACCTTGCGGCATGCGAGCTGGCAGAGTTGGGTGGCCGTGCTCTATCTGGGCTGGTTTGCGACCATCATCTCTTATGCGATGTGGTCTGGCCTGCTAAAGCGCCACACCGCCAACCGCGTGGCGCCGCTGAGCCTGGGTGTGCCGGTCATCGGTCTGGCGGCCGGCGTCATTGTCCTCGGGGAAGTGATCACTCCTTGGCAATGGGCGGGCGCGAGTCTGACCATCCTGGCGCTGCTGTTCATCTTCCGACCCGAACCTGCACGCCCCGAGGCGATTAAAGGCCTCGCGGCGGTCAAAGAGTGAAGACTGGCATCGATTTTGTCAGTGAGGAGCGCTGTTCTTCAGCCCGTTGGTCGAAGCCGCAGCCCCCCTGATCCATTCCAAGCAAACTTGCTGCGGCAGCTTGGGTCAGGAATTCGAGGGAACTTCAAGAAGACGGCGGCTTGCAGATTTTGGCAGAGTTCGCGTCCGGGCAACCATTGTGACCTGATCATGAGCCTACTCGCCAAATAGCAACTGCTGAAAATCCTCAGAAGGCTGAGCCAACTCCTTGATGTTCAGAATGCAGGTGATGGTGAGCATCGAGCGGCCTGACGCCAGCTTGCGTTCGACTTGGACTTCGCACTTGACTGTTCGATGATGGAGCTGAGCCATCTCGAGTGCCTTGATTGCGCGCATGTCGTCAGAGGTGTCCAGGCAGAACGTGGCTTCTTCTGTCGCAGAGATAAACTCCGGCGCGTCCTTCCAGGAAAGTACTTCGCCGCGCACCTTCCCATCCTTCTCGTCGACCCCACGGGTCGGAACGAACTCGACGATCGTCTGACTGGAAATCAGAACCTCCTGCGGGACATGCTCGGCGAATCCGCCGACGGCAAGTGTTGCCTCTGCCAATTCCACCGACATCTCTGGCAAGCGCGCTTGACGCAGCATCTGCTCAGCCATGTCCGGATTTTGTGCGTGCTCTATTTCCTGGGAAATCTCATTGATACTAGGTCCTTTTCCTGCCTTGAAGGCCTTAAGTACGGCGCTAACGCGACTGCTTGCGTCGGCCAACTCCTGATCTGCCAGTTTGCGTAGCCCCGAGAGCAGGTCAACCCCCTTGGTCTTGGCGGAAGCTCCTGACAGTACATCCGGCTGTTGAGGCAAGACATAAAGAACAGCCAGTTGCTGCAGATCAGTCGACACGCAGGGAAGGTAATCAACCACGCGTTGTTCCCTCATGATCAAGCTGACCCGACGAGAAAGACGATCAACGTGAGAGGGAAGTTCAATGACGGGTACCCAAAGGGCACTTGGGCCGGCGCTTTTGATAAGTGCCCCGATCTGAAATCGCCCGGCAGCGATCTCTTTTTTTATGTAATCAATTTTCGGATTCATCATTTGCTCCTTTCAGTTGGCAGAAAAGCGGCGATTGCTGCGGCGCGAAACACATATCGGCTGATCGCCCCCACTGTTCGGGGAGACACTACGGCAGCAGTTGCTGGTTGGACATGAACACCCCACCGATGAGGGGAGGCAGAGGCGCGGAGAACGAGGCCAATTCCCGTTGCATCGAGGTGGGACCTCAGAGCGCTGCGCTGCTGCAATTCCATGTTCGCGGGCGCCGTGACGAACACCTTCCAGCTTTCTGGCAAGCACAGCGCCAGCAATTCCGCGGCCAGGTGCGATGACTCCGCAGACGGAAACTGGCCGAACCCTCGATCGTTGAAGCGGCTGACGATCAAGGCCAAGTCGCCGCCCTTGCTCTGTCGGAGTTCTTGGAGTTTTTGCCAACAAAGCACAGCGCGATCCGAGGAAAGCAGAGTGGGGCGTCGATCGCTACGCTGACGATAAGGATCCGGATGAATTGGGCGCCCCAACCCGGCCGCGACCGCGCGGAGCGCGACTCGAACATCGTCGTTGCCCACGCCGGTGAGCACTTGAGTTTCGCGGGTGCTGAGTCCATACCAGCGCCACAGCGTGGCCCACGCCAGCGATGCCGCGTGAGAGCGCGGGGACTCGACGTTCAACCCAAGCATCTTTGGTGCCAGCTCAGGCTCTGCAATGGATGAACGAAGCGGGGCGAGCTGGGACCGCAAAAAATTCCAGCTAGCGCAGTGATCAGTGACTGGCGCATGCTCGCGATGACGTGCCACGTCGATGGCCTGCGCAGTCCTCCCTGTCACGAACGCCATGAACCTCGAACTGATATCCAGACGGGCCTCGGTCTGCTGCAAGCGCAGCGAGAGTCGAACGGCGGCTCCAGCGTCGTAGTACTGCTGTGTCGTCGCAAATGTGGTGGAGTGCCTGGCGCGGCGCACCGCCAGGGCCATTGCTCGGCTCTTCTCGTGCAGTTGATTCGCCGTGTATGCCGGTGGTTCGAGCCATTCTCCAGTCGTCAGTGCTGTCAACATCTCGGGCAGAGGCGCCACGCCGTGTGTGACAGCAGATGCTCGCAGATCCCTTAAGGTGAACGTTGGAATTCCCGTTGCGTGTCGCAGTGCCCGGACGATCAACGTCTCCATGTCTCGGGCGATATCGGTGTCCTCGAATCCGAAGAGTTGAGCGGTGGCTCTCTTGCCCAGCGTGCGAGATTGCAGGCGTGCAATGTCAGATAAGCTGCTCCGCAAATCCGGAGACAGGATCGTGACCGACCCCCTGGACCCTGCTGTCTTCAGGTGCGCAAAGCCGCTGGTGTTGATGTGCACCAGCGCGCCATCAGCAGACACATCGCGCAGTGTCAGGTTGGATGCCTCGATCGGCCGGCAGCCGATGTCGGCCAGCAGGCGCATTTGCGCAACAGCCAGCTCCCTCCACGGAACCGTTTGGCGCTGAATCCATTCGGCCGCCCGCTGGATCTCGTGGTCAAAAACGACAACCGGCTGGCGCAGCGCGACAGACGACACACGCTGGCGATCAGGCAACAGTTTGGCGGGCACCGCGATGCCCTGGTGCCGCAGGAACGAGGTCAGGTGCATCAGGGCGCCGCTGACATCACTCAGTGTTTCGTCAGCGCGCCCGTCGCTCAGTGTGTTCCATGCATCCGTCCAGTCGTCTGGTTCGAACTCGTCGACGGGGATCGGAGCAGCCAGCACAGGTGACAAGATCGTGAGGTATTTGTACAGGGTGCTGGGCTTGATCGAGTTGTACGTGGGCGATACGCACTCGGAGATAACCCAATCACAGGCGAGGTGCAGGTTGTCGCTGGTGGGCGGCAGGGACCGCTGCAATGCCTCGACGATTTTGGCGAGAGATTTCTTGCGCCGTCCAGCCTCACCCAATTGCACCCGCTTGTTTGCAAAATGCCGAACAAACCGCACGAGATTCTTCATGGTGCGATTGCGGCGCCGTACCGGCTCGGCTGCAGGGGGTGACAGCAGAGAGGCCGGCTGCTCGTAGATGACTCTGGCGACATCCACTGCCGAAATCGACCGGGTGCTGGCAAACGCTGCAAACTGTTCCGTGGGTGCGGTATGCACGAGAGCCCAGTGCATCGCCAGCGTCGTGAGCAACGAGATGGGATCCGAAATCCGATCGACCTCCAGGTCAGGATCCAGCGTCCTGAGCAGCGCGCCGAGGTCAGCTGACAGATTGCCTGAGTTTGCCGCCGATGTCGAATCCCCGCGCAGGCGTGCCAGACATCCTTGCGTGAACGGTGACAGTGGCCGAAACGCCGTCACGACACCGTCGTGCGAGTTTTGTGCAAAGACAGCCTGCTTCACGCGCAGCGGCTGCTCCACCACTGCGCCCCGCAACGCCTCCAGCTCGCGCGAACTCACGATCAGGTCGAACACGATCATCGAGAGCGTCAGAGCGACCCCAGGTTCGACGCCCGTGAGATCAACCCTCAAGAAAGCCGAGCGCAATCGCGAAAAATATCGAGCGGCGGCCAGCGTTTCTTGTTCAAACGGACAGCGCTGCGTGTGGACGCTGGGCACAATCAGCAAATCCTGGGCTCGCAGCTTGGCCGCCAGGTAGTCATTCGTGGGGCGTTTCGGGTTGTAGATGGCCGCCGCGGGCGGCTGATTGAGGTCCCGTTCACGCACTGGCCCAAGGCCTACCAGGGGCGTCAGACCCAGTGGGTCAAACACCTGCTCTAGCGTGCCGAGGAGGTGGTCGCACACCTCGGTCGGTGCCAGGGTCCCCTGCAGGCCGAATGGCTCGGCCCCGGCAATGTGCCGTCCGCTCCATGCATTGATGGCAATGGATGGACAACCGCACAGCACCAGCTCTGAAAAACCAAAGTGCCGGCCGACGTTGACCGGCATGTCGAACGGCTCCAGCGCAGCGGCCAAATCCTCATGGGCGATGGGGGCGAGGTAGTAGCGACCGGTGCGGCGATGGCGGCGATACTGATAAAAGAGGGGGGTTGTCGCTGGGTCCAGTGTGCCGGCATTGATGCAGATGTCGCCGTTGTCGACGGCTTTTTGAAGGCGCTCAACCATCGCCCCCTGGTGAACCCTCAAGTGGCGAAGCGTCTGCCGCGTCACGCTCAGCAGCGGAACCAGACGTCGTGCGCTGTACTCATCCGACTCCTTGTCGCGGACCAGCGTCAAGCCGGTATCGAGGTCAACGTCGCTCCAAGTGGCCGCCTGCAGGCGGGAGCCGCGGTGTCCCGTCGTGACCACAAACAGGAGGGCACACGCCAGCTGGTACTGGTTTTGATATTCGATGGTGTCGGCGATGCGGCTGCGTTGCGGCAGCTTGATGCGCAGAGACTGCAGCGCTGATCCGATCCTTGTAAACACTGCGGCCAGTTGGGCGGTAGATCGATACTGCGGCGAGCCCACTTGGGATCGTGGCAGTTCTGTAATCGCTGGCGGTGTCAAACCGAGCGCGCGGCAGGCCAGACTGATGTTGTGAAGTATTTGGTGCTCTGAGATGGCCAGGTAAAAGTGGTCCGCCATCGGGCAGAGTCCCCAATCGCCGCTGATCTGGGCCGCGATAGTCGCGTTCACGCCCATATCGATCAGGAATAATCCGAGAGACCGCGAAAATCGAGACAATTTGGGGCCGTGTGATGTCGTGTCGCCCTCGTTGAGCAGCGTGAAAACGTCGCTCTCATTGATGCCATGCCGTTCGAGGTAGGTGCCGAATGGCATGAGCCGTTCATCCGCTGAAACAGACTGCGCAATGATTTGAGCGACCTCTGCGGGCAGGCCAATTCGGCGCCAGTCCGCCTTCTTGGCGTCGGATGTCTCATCCATGCGCGACGTGATCGCGCCGATGTTGCGCAGCAGGAATCCCCCATCCAGGTCGATCCAGGTGTCACCGTGTTCATGAAATCGGAGCTGGGCTAGCAGACGCAGGGGCAGGCCCGCCAGCAACATGAGCAGGCATGTGCCGGCGGTCAGGCGAGCTGACACGTCGCCCCCGCGCAAAAGGCGGGTCAGATGCACGGTGCAGTGCTTCAATTCATTGGGGTGCAGCGCATCCCAGCGCAGCGGCAACCCATACCCGTCGAGGCCTGGCAAGTGCGCGGCCTGCCTGATCTGCCAGCCGATGAAGTGGCCGTCGATTTCCTCTGGAGACAACCCACTGACGGTTTCTTGGAGTGTGGGTTGCTCGGTAGCATTTGGCGCACCGGTCGGGCAGGAGGCCTTCGGGGCAGTTGCGGGCGGAGTATCGGCTGGCGGATGATGGCGTGGGGTGGGTTGCGTCGCGTCCAGTTGTTGAGGGGGGCTCTCAAACGAAATCGTGGTCCAGATGTGCCGCAGTTTGTCGAGAAAAATTGCGGTCACGTCGGTAGTAGTGGCGATGGGTGTGGCGCCCGCAATCCCTCTCAATTGTTCGATTGGCTGGCGCGCCAGCTGACGCCACCCCCGCAAGCTTGCATCCGCCAGCTTGCGCCACCCTGCGCTCAAATCCTCCGGGATTGCCAGATTGCGGCTCCAGCTGTGATAGACGATCAGCGCCCACCAAGAAAGAAGTACCTGGCGTGCGGCGGGATGCAGATCGTTGGCCGGCTGCGTGAGGGCTGCCCGGCCCCTCTCGGTGAGGTTGGCTGCACATGCTGACTGTGTCGCGGCTTCAACCCAGTCCTGCGTTCTTTGGATTTGCTTCGCGAACTCCACCAGACCGCCAGCATTGGGGTTCTCCCTGAGCAGCTGTTGTACGCCTTGCGAGAGCGTCACAAGTGCGCGGCGTTGCTGATGCTGTCCCTGATCTTGTATGCACAACAGGCGAGCTAAGAATGGGGTGGATGGACGTGCGTTTCCCTCCAGAAAACTGGATGGAATATTCGACAGCGACGACACTTCGGGCGACAACAAGGGCGGCCTCCTGGTTCCGGTGACATTGGGTGGGTGGGGGGGATGAAGCGAATCAACGATGGGACGTCGACTCGCAGTTCCCGAAATGCGTCAGGAACGAAGGATGGCGCGAGCGCCAGTCGCGCAGCTCGCTAAGCGAAATGCGGATGTGGTCTGCTCTGGGCGTAGCAGGACGATTGCTCTCGAATTGAGAGCGAAATAGCTGCTCAGATGAAAACGCCAAGTCAAGCCACGGCTATGCTGGTTGGCATCACGCGATCAGCGTAGCCAAAGCTTAACGGCGATTGGGGACAGGGCGCACCTATCCTATGTTCTCACCCTGCAATGCAGCAAGATAAGACGGCTCAAAGCGCACAAGGATGCGCACTATTCAATGCAGGAGTTGAGACTCCCGCAAAACCATTAAAGCCAGCAGCGGAGCGCGAACCCCCGGAAAAATGCAAGTCCTGGGTAGCCGCCTGGCTCGCATGGGACCAAAGGCCCATGCGGCTAATGACATGGTATCAGACGTTTTGAAAGGGCGGTGGAGGTCTTCGCTGATAAACAGCGAGCGACAAGAAATGTCTCGACGGCATAAATGAATGCGTGCACGAGAAGGAGACTGGAAAGATGGTGTGTGGTGGGCCAGACCAATGGTCGCTACTGACCCATACCCGGTCCGACGGCTGCGGCCCGATTGGACGCGTGAAACTTACATGTTTCGGCGTTAATCTGCGCATGACCATTGGTCTGGTGAGTGCGATCTTTGGGCCTAATTTTAATGAAATCAATGACTTACAGGTCTTGCTCCCGGGACAATTGGTCCCAAGCCCACTTTGTGTCATTCAAAGACGACTTAATGAGTGCTCTCCGAAGCCGAGGTTGTTCATGACGACCAATACGTCGCACTCAGCCAATCCCAGTCTGGTCCTCAATCTCAAGTATGACCCGATCAAGGATTTCACTCCGATCGCCCGTGTGGGCGAACTTCCGTTCGCGTTGGTTGTGAATAAAAACGATCCCGCCAAGTCGCTAAAAGGGTGGATCGATCAGGTCAAGGCCAACCCGGGAAAATTTGCTTACGCCACGCCGAACAGCACATCGCTGGTGGCCTCTGAAACCATCAAGCGGATTGCCGGCCTGGATGTTGTGGCGATCCCCTACAAATCGAGTCCGCAGGCCCTCACTGATTTGATCGGCGGGTCCGTGCAAATGTATGTCGTGGATCTGGGTTCTGGCATGGGCATGATCAATGCGGGCAGCGTCCGGGTTCTGGGCGTTACCACGAAAGAGCCGCTGAAGTCGATGCCCGATGCGGTGCCCATCGCCAAGGAGGTCCCGGGATTTGACTTGACATCCTGGAACGGAATCTTCGGACCCGCTGGCATGCCCAGGCCTGTCGTGGATAAGCTCAATGTGGAACTGCAAGAGGTCCTGGCAGACAAGGAAGTGCAAAAGGCGCTGAGCCAGCTGGGCTTTGAAACCTGGCCGACCAAGACGCCGGAGGAGTTTGCCAAATACGTGACTGACCAGCTGGCTCACTGGGGCACCCTCATCAAGCAGGCCGGTATCCGTCCGGAATAAACATGACGGCTCAGTATTCAGCTTCCACCTCCGGTCCGCTGGCAGGTGTGAAGATTCTCGATCTGACATCTGTCGTCATGGGGCCTTTTGCGACCCAGATTCTGGCCCAATTGGGCGCAGACGTCATCAAGGTGGAGTCCCCGGAAGGCGACAACATGCGCCACGTGGGGCCTATGAATCATGCCGGCATGGGCCCCATTTTCTTGCATGCCAACGCAGGTAAGAGAAGCATTGTCCTGGACCTCAAACATCCGGAAGGCCGCGAGGCGGCCCTGAAGATGGCGGAAGGTTGCGATGTGTTTATCAGCAATGTTCGACCCCAGGCGTTGACCCGCCTGGGGATGGATTACGAAGCCGTGCGTCAGCGCAACCCGCGCATCATTCACGTGAGTTGCTGCGGATTTGATCAGGATGGGCCCGATGCCGCCCGGCCCGCTTACGACGACCTGATCCAGGGCGCCACCGGCGTTCCGTGGCTGATGGGGCAATACGGATCACCCGAGCCCGCCTATATCCCTACCACACTGGCAGACCGCGTGACAGGCTTGCACACTGTTTACGCCGTCACGGCTGCGTTATATGCCCGCAGCCAATCGGGCGTGGGGCAGGCCGTTGTGGTGCCAATGTTTGAAGCCATGGCGCAGTTCATTTTGGGGGATCACATGGCTGGTCTGACCTTCGAACCACCGATTGGAAAACCCGGCTACGCACGACTGCTGACGCCACACCGCAAGCCGTACCTCACCAGCGATGGCATGTTGTGCGTCCTGATCTACAACGATAAACACTGGAAAAGTTTTTTTGAAGCCATCGGCGAGACCGAGGGACTCGCGCGTGATCCACGATTTTCTACGCACAGCGCGCGGGCGGCCAACATCGATCAGGTGTATGCCGAAGTCGCTCGCCTCATGCGCACCCGCACCACTGCGCAATGGCGCGGACTGCTGGACGCCGCCGACGTACCCAACATGCCAATGAACAGTCCGGAAGACCTGCTGGTCAATCCACAACTTCGTGCCACGGGGTTTGTCCGCGACATGGTTCATCCGACAGAGGGGCCCATGCACACGCTTGCTCATCCAACGAAGTGGTCGGCCACGCCACCCGCGCGAAGCTTTTCACCTGCGCCACGGTTAGGTGAACACACCCGGCAACTCCTGGAGGAAGCCGGCTACACCCCGGAGCGCATCAACACCCTGCTCGAGCAGGGCGCTTGCCGAATTGACACCTGAAAGGAATAACAACATGCAACCAAGTTACCTGGTGCGCGCTGCCGATGTGCCTGCCTATCAGCCCGCCAATCACCATCACACCCACAATCAACGGCTGATTGGTCCCGAGACCGTCGGCGCCAAACAAATGGAAGTATTGATGGGAACGCTGCACAAGGGGGGTGGAGCCTTGCCCCATGCCCATCCTGGTATTGAACAAGCATGCTACCTGCTGGAAGGTACCGCCCATGTTGAGGTGGCCGATCAGTCTTTCGACATGGCACCAGGCGATACCTGTTTTTTCCCGGCCGATCAGATGCATGTCTTCACCGTCACCAGTGACACCCCGGTGAAGCTCCTGGTGATTTACAGCCCACCCTACTGCGAATCGCCTGACAAGGTGATTCGCCCCGGCAACACTATTTCGAACGGATCCACCCAATGAATTTCGCCCGTACCCCTGAACAGGAACAAATCCGCGACGCCATTGAGCGTGTCTGCGCGCCCTTCGATGCGGACTACTGGTTGCGTAAAGACCAGGAAGGCGGATTTCCTGATGATTTTCACCATGCGCTGGCCGAGTCTGGCTGGCTGGGTATCGCCATGCCCGAGGCCTATGGCGGTGCCGGCCTGGGCATTAGTGAAGCGGCGCTCATGATGCATACGATTTCTGCAACAGGTGCCGGTTTGTCCGGTGCCTCTGCGGTTCACATGAATATTTTTGGCCTGCACCCTGTGGTGGTATTCGGCACTGACGAGCAAAAGCAGCGCTGGTTGCCCCCGCTGATTGCAGGCACGGATCGGGCCTGCTTCGGGGTGACCGAACCCAATACCGGTCTCAACACCCTGAAGCTCAAGACGCGTGCGGTACGTGATGGCGATCACTATGTCGTGCACGGCCAGAAAGTCTGGATCAGCACAGCCCAGGTGGCCAACAAGATACTGTTGCTGGCGCGCACTACCCCGATCGAAGAATGCAAGGGCACGGAAGGTTTGAGCCTGTTCTACACCGACATGGATCGCAGCAAGGTAGAAGTCCGTGAAATTGAAAAACTGGGTCGCAAGTGCGTAGACTCCAATCAGGTGTTCATTGATGGTCTGCGCATTCCTGTGGAAGACCGTGTTGGGGAAGAAGGCAAAGGCTTTAGTTACATCCTGCATGGCCTGAACCCGGAGCGAATCTTGATCGCCAGTGAGGCTGTGGGCCTTGGTCGCGCAGCACTCAAACGCGCCGCAGGTTATGCCAATGAGCGCGAAGTGTTTGGTCGCCCGATTGGTCAAAACCAGGGCATCCAGCACCCACTGGCAAAATCCTGGATGGAGCTGGAAGCAGCCGAATTGATGGTCCAGAAAGCAGCGTGGCTTTATGACCAGCATTTGCCGTGCGCTGCAGAAGCCAACAGCGCCAAGTACCTTGCCGCAGAAGCTTGCTACCACGCTTGCGAGAACGCCATCTTCACCCATGGCGGTATGGGCTATGCCAAGGAATACCACGTGGAGCGCTATCTGCGTGAGTCCTGGATTCCCCGTTTGGCACCCGTGAGCCCTCAACTCATCTTGTGCTTCATCGCCGAAAAAGTGTTGGGCCTGCCCAAGTCCTATTGAGTCTCGGAGAACCACACGCCACTGACCTTTCAACCGGTCGTCGCAACACTGGGTTGTTGACCAGATTTTAGATATTCGTTCAAGACTTCAGTTGGTATCTTCCAACCAAGCGTTTTCCGGGGCCTGGTGTTCTGCGCGTGAGCTACGGCTTGGATCTCTTGAGCGGTCCATCGTGACAGATCGGTGCCTTTCGGGAAGTATTGCCGCAGAAGGCCGTTGGTGTTCTCGTTAGTGCCGCGCTGCCATGGACTGCGGGAGCTGCGAAGAAGACCTTCACCCCGGACTCACTCGTAATCCGGGCATGGTCGGATAGGAACACCAGCCGCGAATAGCCATCATGGGCAGCAGCAATCACTGCACCAACAGCCCGAATGTAAGGCAGCAAACCCTTTGGTCCATCACGACGCAGAAGCTTGTTCTCCTTGGGCGGACCATGTAGGCGATTCAGACCGCCACGTTGAGCATTGCCAAAGTCCATAGACCATAAGACGGTCCGGCATGTTCCATTGCCCTAAGAACGTGTTTACGATCTCCCGACATCAGACAATAGGCGGGTGAAAAGAAAGCCGTACCCGAGTGACATCAGCCGAGAGAGATTCGCAGAGATACAGCCGTTGCTTCGCAGCGTCAGGCGCACCACGAAGCCCGTGACGCTGGACTTGTACGAGGTGTTCTGCGCGGTGTTGTACCTGCTGCGCACGGGCTGCCAATGGCGCTTTTTGCCACCGGAGTTTCCCCAGTGGCAAAACGTCTATGCGTACTGGCGCAAGTGGAGCGAGCCTGATCAGCACGGCGTGAGCGTGCTGGAGCAGGCTTTAAAAAAATCAGGTTGGCGCGGCCCGAGAGAAACAGGGGCGCAACGCCTCAAGTGCGTTCTTGATCGTAGACGCGCAGAGCGTCAAGAACACGGACACGGCGGCCCTGAAGGGCTATGACGCAGGCAAGAAGGTCTCGGGCATCAAACGCCATATTGCAGTAGACACGCAAGGCTTGCCACACGCGGTGGCCGTGACCACGGCCGAGGTGACTGACCGCAAGGGGGCACTGGCCGCGCTCAAGCGCTGCAAGCGTGGCTTGAGCCGTGTGCAAAGCCTGCTTTGCGACAGCGGTTACACGGGCCAGCCGTTCGCGCAGGGCGTGCAGGAGATACTGGGCGGACATGTCACGGTGCAGATCGCCAAGCGCAGTGAACTGCATACGTTCAAGGTGATGCCTCAGCGCTGGGTAGTGGAGCGCAGCTTTGCGTGGTTGGAGAAGAACCGGCGGCTGTGGAAGAACTGCGAGCGACTGCTCAACACCAGCCTGCAGTTCGTTCACCTCGCATTCTTGGCTCTACTGCTCAGGAGATCGTAAACACGTTCTAACGCAGCCTGCGTCAGGAAATCGTATGGCGGTGGATGGCTGTGCGCGATTCAGGCATGCCATGCATGCTTCAGGCCGAAACCCCTAACAGCAGCAACAGGCCAAAGCTAGTGCCCGCAAGGCCCAGTGCAAGCAACCGGCTGCCGTGCAGCTTGGTCCACAACAGCACACCCGTCAGCGACAGTACGATCAAGGCACCGGCCAGCGTATCGGTCAGCAGGATCCAGGGCACCGAAGCGCCCGTGGCCATATGCAAGCGATTCAACCGTGCCAACAGATTCGGATCCATGCGCTTGACCGACACCGAGTTGTTACCCACCCAGTACTCGGCGTTCACCGTAGCCTGTGGTGTAGCGAAGGCAATCACCCAATGTTCAGGCTGTGCCGCCCCAGGCCAGGGGGTAGGCCCGGCCGGCTCCGCTTTTTTCTGATGCGGTGGCTTGGCAATACCAAGCTCATGCTGCAGGTGAAGCACCAGTGCATCAATGTTTTCGGGCTTCCGGTCAAGACTGAGCTGCCATTGCGTATGGGCATAGGCCGGGCCAGGAATTTTCATCGTGGCCCGGTGGTTAAGCAGCAGGCCTGTGGTACCGAACAGCAAGCCCAGGACGCCGCCCCACATTCCCAGCCAGGCATGCGTGCGCCGCAGCCACTTGAGCACGGCGGGCCGATGCCAGCGCGCCGGCATGAACAGGTGACCGCCCCCGCGGGGTTTGGCGGGATGCGGCCTCGCCGTGGCCCTCAGTTCCTGGCGTGAAGCGATGTCGGTGGCTTGCTGCATGGCCTCAGAACCGGTAGCGTGCAACAACCTGTGCCGAGCGCGGAGCACCCGGCAGGTTCAGGTTGGGTGAACTGCCATGGCCCGCCACGATATAGCGGCGATCGAACAGATTGTTGAGCTTGAGCTGCATGTCCCAGGAACCCATGCGGTAGTAGGCCATGGCGTCCACCGTGGTGTAGCCAGGCAAGGTGACCGTGTTGCCGGGGTTGGCGAACCGGGCGCCGACATAGTTCAGGCCGCCACCCAGACCGAAGCCGTGACCCAGCGCCTTGGTGACCCAGAGGTTGGCGCTGTGCCGGGGGGTCAGCGTGGGCCGTTTGCCCTGCACGGGCTGGCCGGCTTCCACGGCAGGCGAGTTGGTCATCTTGCCATCCAGGAAGGCATAACCGGCCCAGATCTGCCAAGTGGGGGCAACCTCGCCAGCAAAGGTCAATTCAAGCCCTTGGGTGCGCTGCACACCCAGGGGCACCAGGGTGTTGGTCACCGGATCGGTGCTCTTGATATTGGTGCGCTCCAGCTTGAACAGCGACGCCGTCAACGAGGATTTGCCGTCCGGCAGATCCCATTTGACCCCCACCTCCTGGTTGGTCGTTTCCTCGGGGGCGATCTGCGCATTGTTGGCCGCCAGGGAGAAAGCCTCGCCCGATGGCTGGAAAGACTGGCTCCACGAGGCGTAGTATGACCAGGTGGCCGAAGGCTGGTAGACCAGGCCGATGCGGGGACTCCATGAGGTGTCGGTCCTGCCCAGATTCGATTTCCCAGGCATGCGCTCGTAGGTCTCCTGCTCGAAGTGGTCGTAGCGCAAGCCGGCAAGGGCCTTCCATTGCGCGCTGAGCTCCACCAGGTCCTGGGCGTAGAACGCCAGGGTTTTGAAAGTGCCGAGGTTGTTCGCACCCGGCGTCTGGGAAGTGCTGAGCGGCAGTGTCGGCAGCGCTGGGTTGAACAATGCGAAGTTACGGATCCTGCCGTTGGCGTCGGTCACCGGCGCCGAGAAGTTCACCACGTCCTTGTTCTGCTGTCCCAGTTCAACGCCGTACAACACCTGGTGCTTCATGCCGAGGAATTGCGTCTTCTGCGCCAGCTCGGTCTGGTTGAACCAGCCGTGCTCATCGCGGTAAACGTTGCCATGATTGAGCGTGAACGTGAGATCCCGCGCGTTGACGCTGCGCGTCAGCGTGTTGTTGCGATTCAGCGAGTAGGTGTAATAGCGGAAGGCATTGCGCAGCGACAGGCTGTCGTTGAAGCGGTGATTCAGCGTGAGGCCGACCGAATCGACCTTGGACGTACTCACGTCCACATCACGCGCATTGGTGGCGCCATAGTAAGCGCCAGGTCGCACATCGACGGGCCGGCCGTTCAAGGCCGGGATGCCGAAGTCCGTGATGCGGCTGTCCTTCAGATGGTCCATCTGCAGCAGCACGCTGGTGTCCGCACTGGCCTTGAACAGCAACGAGGCTGCCAGCGCTTCGCGATCCAGGAATTGCTGGTCGCGGAAGCTATCGGCGCGTTCCAGCGCACCGGTGATGCGGAAAGCAAAGCGACTGTCCTGCGGCGCGCGCGCCAGGTCGAACTCGCCGCGACGCTGATTCGAGCTGCCCAGCGTCACTCCCACTTCGCTCAGGTTGATGCCCGGCTTTTTGGTAATGCGGTTGATCAGGCCCCCCGAAGAGCCCCGGCCGTAGAGCACGGACGCGGGACCCTTGAGCACCTCGACCTGCTCGATGTTGGACAGATCCCGGAAGTACAGTGCATCGTCACGCAGACCATCCACGAACTGGTCGGCAATGGCGGAGAACCCGCGGATCGTGACCTGATCGCGCTGGCCGTCGCCATGGGACAGGCCCACACCGGGCACCGCCTTGAGCGCATCCTGCATGGACTGCGCGGCCTGGTCGCGCAGCAGGCTCTGGGGCACCACGTTCACCGTCTGCGGAATGTCGCGCAACGGCGCTTCGATCTTTGTCGCGCTCGTGGCCGTAGGTGGGTTGTAAGCGGGTTCCAATTCGCGATCACTGCGAATCTGAACCTCCTTCAATGTCGGCTCGGGCGCTTGCTGCGCCATTGCCCCGCCGGAAAACGCCTGTGCCAATGCCGCTACCAACGGCAAATACCTGAATGTCATGGATGCCTTGTCGAATAAAGCTTGTTTAGTTCGGCATGGCGGATATCGACCAGGTACATATCCCGGCGTCAAGTGGCTACTACCTGTCTTGCGCTGTGGAAGCGTACGCATTCTAAATGCAAATCAATCTCGTTTCAAACAATTTTTACATTTAAGGATTTATCCGTAAATTAAGTAAACTCCAAACCTGAGCCGACCTTCACTCGGCGCAGGACAGACAGATGGCCAA
>NZ_JBXAGC010000035.1:0-41611 GCF_058793725.1 Acidovorax sp. GW835-FHT14B10 | reverse complement strand
AGGAGACGTTACTCAAGGGGTCAAAGTTGGGTGAAAAAACTCAGTCCAGAGGGGTCAGATTTACGTGGAAATCAACAATCACCGCTAAGAAGCGCTCCGACGAGCAGCGCGACGAAGCCATCCGGCAGATCATCAGCAACGCCGTGGTGTCCGACCAGGTGGTGGACATCTTCGACGCCGTGGGTTTGGACAAACCCAACATTGGCCTGCTGGACGACGAATTCCTGGCGCAGGTGAAGAACCTACCCGAGAAGAACCTGGCCGTGGAACTGCTCGAACGGCTGCTCGAAGGCGAAATCAAGAGCCGCTTCGGCAGCAACGTGGTGCAGGAAAAGAAGTTCTCCGACCTGCTGGGCAACGTGATCAAGCGCTACCAGAACCGCTCCATTGAAACCGCCCAGGTGATGGAAGAACTGGTCGAGATGGCCAAGAAGTTCCGGGAGGCGGCCAGCAGGGGCGAGATGCTGGGCCTTACCGAGGACGAGGTGCGCTTTTACGACGCCCTGGCCACCAATGAATCGGCGGTCAAAGAACTCACCGACGAAACCCTGAAAAAAATCGCCCACGAGCTGACCGAGAACCTGCGCCAGAACCTGACGGTGGACTGGTCCGAGCGCGAGAGCGTGCGGGCGAAACTGCGACTGATGGTCAAGCGGGTCTTGCGCAAGTACAAGTACCCACCCGACTTGCAGGAAGAGGCTGTGGACTTGGTGTTGCGGCAGGCGCAGGTGTTTGGGGAGAACTGGGGCGGCAGCTAGCCTGACTCCGGGGCAGACCGAATCGCCAGTATTTGTGAGCACTTCGCTCAGGGATTCTTGGTACCGAAGGCTTTCACGACATCAAGCAAGCCCTTTGCGAGTGTGCGGATGCCGCTCAAGTTGTAGCTGCCACCGATCTGTTCATAGGCATAGCGGGCTTGAATGAAGTAGTCCGAGCACTCGGCAAGGAGCGGCGCCAGCTGTTCTCCTGACGCCGCCAGAAATTCAGACTCAATAGCAGCCTGAGTGGGCAGTTCAAGAGACGCAAACACATCCGACAAGTTGTGCCCATGTGCCGTGGACATGATCTTGGCAGCCATGAACAAAAAGCTCAGCGAGCAGACCGGCATTGCCGTGTTCGCCTGTGGTCTGCACAGCGCTTGGCATAGAGGCTCCGATGAGAACATGAATGGTCTAGTGCGCCAATACTTGCCCAAGGGGACGCATCTGAGCATCTACAGCCAGAAGCAGCACGATGCCATTGCAGATGAAATCAACAACCGCCCCAGAAGGGGCTGGGGGTACGATCAACACTGGCGGTCTACCGAGAACTGCTCGTAAACAGCACTCAAATCTCATTCACTGAAATCAAGGTTGCTGTACTTCACGTTTGAACACACCCAGGTAGACGTCGGGCTTATCGTTACTCGCCGTTTTCAGAGTCTTTCGCGTTTTTTTCAAGACGCCGATCGAGCCTGTAGTGTAGGAAGCACAACACCGCAAGGCCCACGAGGACTGCGAGGCTTAAGTAGTTCAGGAGTTGGCTCGAAGTTTCGATCTTGGGTCCATTGGACGCTTGTTTTGCGTTAGCGCAAGGGGTTATGCGGCGAAATGCTTGAAAGAGGGCTTGCGACCTGAATCTTGGTGCTGACAACGAATCGAGCCAGTGCATAGACGATTGCGCGAATCACCCTCTGATTGAAAGTCAACCGGAATGGAAAAACATTCGGTGTCATATGCCGGGCTTACTGAGATTTGCGCAACAGTGATCGCTGCCGCAATTTGGCATCAGTGCCAACCTTGTGATAGGTCTTTCGAAAATTATGTAGCAAGTCTTAATTCTTTAGCAATAATTTTTGCTTGACGGATGCGATCATTGCTTCAAGTGCTTGTGCTAGGGTTCCCTCATCTTGCACAGCCATGGGGCTGCAAGCCACTTGTAGCTCCCGGCCCTTGAGCGTGACTTGAAGCACTGCGCGGACTTTCAAGTCGACGCCTTCCCGATGACAGGCGAAGGCAACAGTCTTCCACTCATTGGGCGTAAACAAGGTAATTTTCATACCCTTGAGGTGTCCAGCCAGCGGCTGGTTGGGTGCAACTTCAATGTCCTGGATGATGCAGGGCGTGTGAGGTTTTGAGGCTTCGACTTCAATGATGCGCAGGCGCACAACGTAAGGTGCTGTGCTGCTCACAACCACTTGATCCAGTCTTTGCCCATCCACTCGAAGCTCGCGCCCATCCAAAACGATCGGGGATTCCTTGGTTGTCATGTCGTGGAGTAGTCCCGCCGCGTGCTTTCTGTCGGGCATGCTCAAGATTGCGGTGAGGATGTCTTCTGCATTGGCAGTGTTGGCCATCAAAGACTTTGCAACAGGTGCCATGCGGTTGAACATTGCTTGCGTCTCCCGTCGATCCGGTTCCGCATGTGTCTCGGGGTTGTCGTCATCTTCGTGGATGGTGCGCTGCTTGGACTGCGCGCGAATCATGAAAACATTCAGAAACCCGATATCTTCTTGTCTCACGACGAGCCGATGGGCACTGCGGTCACCTTGTACGGCGTTCTCAAGCGTCTCGCCGACTTGCTTCAACTGCGAAGTCAAGTGATTGAGCGAAATGTAGGTGGAATTCATATTGAAATCCAAAGGTTGGTTCATGACGGATTCTCCTGTCAGTGGATTGAAGGATGGTTTGATCTTGGCTGAGGCGAGGATGGCGAGAGGGCCATACGAAGGACAGGTTTCAGACATGGAAATTTCTTTCGAAAGTCAAAAAGTGATTGGCGTAAAGGGCCGCCTTGAGGTAGCTCGACAGACGTGACTGAACGACGCGGTTGGCTGGGGTGTTCCGCAAGCGAATGGACACGACAGGCCGTGCTCCGATGTCTCGCCGTGTCTGAAGTACGAGTGCTGCACCAGCCGACGCAAAGACCATGCGTTCTGCCGGGCGGGGGTGCCGATTTCCACGTTGAACGACAAGGCTGAGGTGGCTCGGCAAATGCGAAGCACAGTCCTTCCATATTTCAGCCCAGTCTATTTCGATGCACATATTGCGTGTGCCTTTGATGGAGGCGAACAAGGCCGTTTTCGAGTGGGGTGCAAGTGCTTCTAGAAACCTGAGGAGGTCGTTCACATCACCTGTTGTGGATCGAAGGGCATGTTCGAATTCGCGTTTATGTGCGGCGATTGCCCGCATGCCAGCCGCAGTGCGTGCGCGCGCGGTGATTTTCTGGCAAAAGTCAGCGTCTAGATTTGCAGCTACATGGCGCGCAAATGACGGTGAGACGCCGGTCAAGTCTTGTGCGAGTCCCTCCTTTATGCCCAAAATTACCGCAGTTGTGAAATTGATCTGGCTAGAGGCTAGAGGAGCATTGTCCGCGCCTGAAGACTGAATTAGGGCAGGGTCGCGAAGATTGATATCCTGTGAATCGGAATCGTATTGTGGGTCGGGTTCATCGTATGAATAGACTCGATATGGGGGTGAAGGGTGAGCCGGATCTTCTGGGGCGATGGATGATTTCTGAGGGCCGCAAGGATCCGCTATTTGGTTGCGCCGCCGTAGGGAATTCTGCAGCCAATCCCAAAATTCAAGTTCGCCGTCAGCGCGCCTGCGCGCGGCTATGAAGCTGTTTCTCTTTAGGCCAACCAGGGCGAGGAGGTCAGCCCCCAAGTCCACCTCGCTGAGTAAAGCCTGGGCATGTACGTAGTAGATGAGTGACCAGCTGGAGAAGTAATTCCCCAAACCTGCCCGCAAGTCGCCATGCCCCGCTTGAGAGGCTGCATAGGTGGCCCGATACCATTCAGTTTGCAGTGAGGTAATCCATTTTTTTGCTTCTTGTACGCGCAGACCGGCACGCAGGAGTTGCTTGACATGGCTCTCCCAGCCGGGCCAGGTGATTTCCTGGACCGCCCGTGCTCGTAAGCTGTGCGGGCGGGCCTTGGGGTCTCTGGTCACCTGCTTGAGCGCGGCGCTTAGGTCATCGACAAGGCCTTGATCACGACGTCCATCCGACTGCTCGCCCCGCCCGCGAAGCAGTAATGGCGCGGCAGGCGGCTGATGCGCCCTGATGCCCTCGCGTATTTCGTTCAGACTGTCGTATGTTTGTCTATTTAATTGAATGGTGCGAATCGCGTTATCTGTTTTGTGCACGCTGTAGCCGATGCGGTTGACCAGCAGCATGGCATTAGTACTGACGCAGTCAAAGGGTAGACTGGAAATCTCAGAACTTCTCGTAGGAATGCTCGACTGGATGAGTAGGCGGGCCTTGAACATCCAAAGATCGAGAGGGGAGTCTGCGTACCATACCTTGGCGAGTTCTCGAGCCTGTTCAATGTCCTCGGCTTGAATGAAGACCGATGAAGAACTTCCCGTCCTTTGCAGTTCCTGGTCGACGAGTAATTTCTTGAAGACAGAACGACTAACGGGGTGGTCGCGCTTGATGAGATTTCGCACTAAGCGCAGCAGCGGCTCTCGAGCGCGACCGAGCGCCGCTTGATCGATATCGTCGGTGTTTTGCCTATCGTGCTGGTGAGCGACAGATGCAGCAACAGTGTCGATCCAAGACAGCCATTGAGGATTTTCCCAATCAGCTGGATCAGACTGAAGTAGGGATCTTGCTGCGTTATCTTGGGCCACAAGAAGCCTGGAGTAACCACTTCGCAAAATGCCAAGGTAGGTGGACAGAGAGCTCATGCGAAGACAGTCTTTTTCCACGGCGGAAGAGCGTTTTAACTCGTCGATGACCCAGTCCAAAATGAAACTAGACAAGTAGGTGTCTGCTGATTGACCATTCCGAATCGACTCGACTTCTTTCAGGCATCGGTTTGCTCGCTTCTGTAATTCCCCCAGTCGGATGGTCGTGTCTGCGAAGTAGTTGAGCACACGCAAAACGTCTTCCAGGATGGGTGTTGCCTTGCGTGATTTGGGCTGCCGGTACTGCCTTGCCTCAAGTTGCTGCGGAAGGTTCACGCAAGCTGGATTGGCGAGACGCTGCAAGGAACGTGCAGACAGGCTTGGTGCAGGTGTTGTGGGATGTGCCATTGCCGCGAGCGAGGGCGGATATCGCAGGCGTACAAAAGATAGAACGCATTGGGCGACTTGAATCAACAGCTCATCGGGATCCCGATGCCAGAAATCGCCATCGACGCGTCGCAGGTACTCAGAGATTTCAGCTTCAATGGATCCAGAACCAATCTTCTGGGACGTTCCTGTGAGAAGGGCCGAACTGACCGTGGAAATTGGCAGCCAAGTCGGGACTGTTGAATACTCACGCGTGAATTCGATGCCCTGCAACGAGCCGTGGCGCTGCAGTGGATGCAACCCCTTGGCTACTCGCAGCGCGAGCTCCGTCTTGTGGACCAGATCAAGCATGCAGATGCTGAGAAACGCTGCCGCGGGAGCGCTCAGGCCTGCAAGGCCTTGGGAGAATGAGTTTCGCACGCGCTCGACAGCTTGGTATTGCGCAAGAACGACCACGTCGATGGGCGAGAGAATGATGCGTGGGTCAGGAACACGGGATTCTGTCGCCCAGGTCGCGACCGCATTCATGTCACTTGCAGGTTTGAACGTGGGTGGTGCAACGCGTGCAAAGAGAAATCGCTTATCTGCCAATTGCCAGACATCGCATTTGATTTTTTCCATTTGCTCATTGAGCCGTTGACAGGTCTCAATGACTGGTATGTCAAGGTAAGGCCCGGCCGTGCGCGTCACGTCACGCCAGTGACCGGACAGAGCGCGAATCAGCCAGCGGTTCGCGTCGCTTTCGTCCAGTGCTGTGATCCATAGATGTCTAAATAAGTTGGCCGGCACATGGCTGCCAAAGTGCTTGCGTAGACACCCGGTGATCTGCTCAGAGGTCACCGGTTGGACCGCTCCGTCTGCAGCGGGGATCAAAAATACAGGGTCATTCCATGAGGCCTTGGCAGAAGAGCGGATCAGGTATCGTCGGCACAAGAGAGCAATGTCGAGGAACTGCCGAACCTCGCGCGAAATGGGCAGTAGGCGGGCAGGACTGCGGCTGTCGACCTCTTTGTCCAGAACAAGCATGACCTTCTCGCAGGTGAAGCATGCACCCAGCGTCAATTCTTCAAGCCGAGTGGCTCGATGCGCAGTCATGGTCACCAAACCAGTGCAGCAAAGCACCATCAGATCAGCTGCGGCGAGGTGTGCCGTGGCCTCTGATCTATGTTCGAGCAGCGGTAGTTTTGCGGTCACGTCATTGCACAAAAGCTCCCACCCAGCTTTAATTGATTCACTGGTTGGATAACCGTCAATACCGATCCGCCGATCTTTCTCCATATTGGCGCCAGCGCCCTCCAGACCCAGCCACTTCAGTACCGCGTCTGCGCGCTTCCAGATGTCTGTCGTGGTAGGGTGGTAATAGAAGAGGGCCGCGGCTCCCGTGAGAACAAAATGACCCGTCCATAAAGCTGTGAACATGTCACTGCGGGTGATGTGCAAGGCAGCAACACCCAAGGATCGGGAGAAGCGGCCGTGAGTAGCCTCGTGTGCGCTATCGCCACAGGCACGCAAGAAAGCCCTTGCATACTTGATACCCTCGAGTGATTCCAGATCTGGGATCTCTGTTTTCATGAGGTCCAGAAGTGATGCTGCGTGCGGATTCTTTTCACGCATTTCCAGTAGTCGATCTATCACCAACCTGGACATGGGGCAGTGAACAATGTCAATGTCGGTTGGTGCATCTGCACGCTGTTCTTCAAGCCGATATGCACGTCGATCCCAGCACCAAGCACCATGGTCCAGCTCCAGCCATATCGAGTGGCCGGCCCTAAAGCCTATGGGTAAACCTAGAACCTGTCGGTCTTGGAATCCGACAGACAAGCTGACGAGATACCAAGACGCCAGAGCCGACTTTCTCGGATCGACACCAATTAGGAAGCCATGAAGTTTTGATGTGACGAGCCTGAGATCGGCTGGAGACAGATGATCATTGCCAGCGATTCCGAATTTGGTTGGCACATTGGAGTAGTCCGCTGAACGCAGGCGCGCCAAGATATCAGGCGACGCAGTGACATCCTCTTGCTGTTGCGCCGTTTCCGGCAAGGCATCAAGCTCACTATTCTCGAGTTCCAAAACGGCGTGGGCCGTTTCGTCAAGTGCAGGTTGCTCGGTTATGGTTGGCGTCGCGAAATTTTGGTGTGCGGTCAGTGTTTTCTGCACCTCTTCATAGGCTTGGATGGACGTCTCCAGAACTTGTTGGACTTCACCAAGAAATCCATGGACAACACCGCTTTGCCCTTTTCGGATTTGATGGACAACCTCAATGTCCGTGATGTCTGACTTGGTCAGGGCACGCCAATTACCGAGACCTTTGTGCAACATGTAGGCGCCATGCAGGAAACTCTGGCTGAGCCCAGATTTTTTAATGCAGGCGAGGACAATGGCCCGGCCCAAGACGGCTGAACACATGGTCTCCTGCACGTCAACGCGACGGGCTTGGATGTGGACCATCCGTGCGACTGCAGACGTCGGTATGCCCATTACCCGCGAGGCGACCCGGTCGTCAACCTCGACTGTCGCCATCAGCTCGCGCTGCGCTGCTTGCAGCACCTGTTTCCATCCAGTAAGTGCGCTTTCCGGCCAGCGATTTTCAGCACACGAGACGTGCTCAATCGCTGACTGCAGCAATGCGGCAGCCCCGACCAGTGAGTCGGGAATGTGAAGGGCTGCACGAATGTGCGGCCAGAAAGGCGACAAAGATGTGACGTGCATAGATCGTCCCAACGCGCAAGTGCGCGCATCACGTAAAAAAGGAAAGAGGATTTGTCAGCTAACAGCTGATTTGATTCAGGCGCAATAGCCTTTGCCGCGCAGCCCTGAAGTCGTCAGACCCACGGCAGAGCGGGAGACCTATGCAGGTCTCAAGTGATGCGAAGGTGCCTTCGCTTGAAATCGGGGGACGATTTCAAAATTTTTGGCGTATTAGCCTTGACTACAGAGTCGTGGACGCCTGAGCGTGCAAGAACAATGTGGTCGATCTATGCGGATATCAGGGTGAAGATCAACTTCAGGCGGATTTCTGGAGGAAACCCGTGGAATTGATTCTAGGCGAGGGCCGTGCTTGATTGCAAGGCTCCTCGGCATTCCGTGTGGAGCTTGACTGCGAAAATTCAGCATGGTGAAACCCCGTGGGTCTGGCTTGCTGAGGAGGCTTGAGGATGGGTGTTCGCATTGAAGCGCTGTTCACCAGCGCGCTGGGACTGCAGGCGCCGGCTGGCCACGGCGTTGCGGATAGCCGGACGTACTCGGCACAGCAAGCCGGTGCGCTGCTACTCCACGGTGGACCTTGTCAATGCGCTGGAGCAGGAGAAGAGTCAGGGGCGGGACGCATTGCCGTGATCTTGTGAGCATGCTCCATCCGAAGTCGGCGCCCAAAGCCGTGGTGCATTGCAAGCCAGCGAGGGTGCCCAATGGTCGCATGCTTATTGTGCTGCCCCCTGGGAGTCACGTATACAATGACAACTGGGTCGGGTTTGTTTGGTGTGCAAGCACTGGATGTCATGCCACCATGAGCCCCAGTTAAGAGTGGATGTGACAGAATAAGGTCTGGTTTGGGCGTTTGGAGTCGATTGAAACCATGTTTGGTTTGTCGCCTCATAACCCAAAGTTCAAATCCTTCTCGCGCAACCAATAAAATCAAGCACTTAGCTTGTCTTCAAGGCCCACTTCGGTGGGCCTTTTTGTTTTGGCCCAAATTTGGCCCATACGTGGCCCGCTCTTGGCCCATGTATTTTTACGGATTTCGTTTCAGACCATTGGGTATTGGCCTCCATGGATTACCCATCGTCGCCGACCCCGGTCAGCAGTTGACGTCATTGGAGGCGATGAGACAAAGACATCCCCACCTCCAACATGTCCTCTCAGCGAGTTGTGTACGCTGGCGACCTGCGCTCCTGCCGCATCGCTCAACTGGCACGCTCTCCCTGCTCCTGCACTTCGGCGCTAGCCAGCTTCACCGTGTCACGTCCGTACCGCTAGTTGACTTCATCGAGCACCCGATCAACCGCTCACGGTGCGTTTCCTGTTGCTCCTGGGGTACCAGATCAAGATTTCATTGTTTGAGGCGTGCACTGTTGAGTGCTTGCCAGGCTTGGGGCTTGAAGGATATTGACTGCGAGCGGTTTCTGCGAGAAACGGTTGTTAACCTGAATGGCGCTGCTTCCGCTTCAGGCTGAACTGAGTCATACGCGGCCATCAGCTTGACGGACGGCGATCTCAAACTGCGGTCATTGACCCCCGCTTGCGTCGACCGACTGCTTCACCTTGGCGCCTACCTCCGACGGTCGCCCAGGATCGTCGGGCAGAATTACAAGATCTTGCAGCCTTCCTCGACTTGATGCTCGATGGCACGCTGGAACGTGCGACGGACAAATCGTTCGACGTGCACGACGCGTGCCTTGACCGAAGTGGATTTTCCTATCATGGTGAACAAAGAACTACATTGGAAACTCCTCGGATGAAAGCTGTGATTCGCCCCAAGGACCGCGACGCGGTCATCCAATCCCTCCGTGCTGGCGTTGTGCCTCGTGCAGGCCAGCGTCTGATTCAGGTCGGCCGCACCCGCGAAATAGAGACGATGCTCGGCGACATCGAGCGGGTTGCCGACGGCGGCTCTACCTTCCGCTTGGTCATCGGCGAGTACGGTTCGGGCAAAACCTTCTTTCTAAACCTGGTGCGCTCTATCGCGCTGGAAAAGAAGCTTGTGGTAGCGACGGCCGACCTGAACCCGGACCGCCGGCTGCATGCCAGCGGCGGCCAAGCGCGCTCACTCTATGCTGAGTTGATGCGCAACATCGCCACCCGCGCCAAGCCGGACGGCGGCGCGCTATCGGGCATCGTCGAGAAGTTCGTCTCCACAGCGATGAGCGAGGCCAACGCCGCCGGCGTCGACAATGAAACCATCATCCAGCAGAAGCTGGAGCACCTGAAGGAGTTGGTCAACGGCTACGACTTCGCTGAGGTGATTGCCGCCTACTGCCGCGGCCACGAGCAAGGCAACGACAAGCTTAAGAGCGATGCGGTGCGATGGCTGCGCGGTGAGTTTGCAACCAAGACTGACGCACGCGCTGCGCTGGGCGTGCGCACCATCGTCGACGATGCCAATATGTACGACCAGCTGAAGCTGATGGCCCGCTTCGTGCGCTTGGCTGGCTTCGGCGGTCTCATCATCTGCCTAGACGAGATGGTCAACCTGTACAAACTGGCTAATTCACAGGCGCGCACTTCGAACTTCGAACAGATTCTGCGCATCTTGAATGACTCCCTGCAGGGCAATGCCATAGGTCTTGGGTTCATCATGGGCGGTACCCCTGAGTTCCTGCTAGACGCCCGGCGCGGTCTCTACAGTTACCCTGCCCTGCAGGGACGGTTGTCGCAGAACTCATTCGCCACCGGCGGGCTGGTCGACTTCAGCGGACCAGTAGTGCACCTGGCCGTCCTGACGCCCGAGGAATTCTTTGTCCTGCTGCAGAATATTCGCGACGTGTACGCGTTCGGTGACTCGGCCAAACACCTGTTGCCGGACCAAGGCCTCGTCAGCTTCATGGAGCACTGTGCCAACAAGCTGGGGAACACCTACTTTCGCACACCGCGCACGACCATCACGTCGTTCGTGAACCTGCTGGCGGTCCTCGAGCAGAACAAGGACGCCAAGTGGGAGCAGCTACTGGGCGGACTGGAGATGACGGCGGACATGGGCGCCGCCGCCGACCTGAAGGTGGAAGACGGCGACGAATTAGCCTCCTTCAAGCTCTGAACAGCCATCGATGGCCAGCGACAGTTCGTCTTTCTTTCTGCTGGATGAGCGCATCCAGCGCTACATCTGGTCAGAAGGGTGGGAGGAACTGCGCGACGTCCAGGAGCAGGCCATCCCGGTTGTGGTCAAGGCCGACCGCGACGTCGTCATCTCGGCCGCCACGGCTGCTGGCAAGACTGAGGCGGCCTTCCTGCCTGCACTGACGCACCTGTTGGCCGCCGGTGGCAAAGGGCTTATCGTCTACATCAGCCCCCTGAAGGCGCTCATCAACGACCAGTTCGGCCGCCTGGAGCGCCTTTGCGAGCACCTAGACATCTCCGTGTGGCCCTGGCACGGCGACATCTCCGCCAGCAAGAAAAGCAAGTTCATGGCCAAGCGGGAGGGTGTGCTGCTCATTACGCCGGAGGCGCTGGAGGCCACCTTATGCAACCGCGGCACCTCGGTGGGCGGCATCTTCCAGAGCCTGACCTTCTTCGTGGTTGACGAGCTGCACGCGTTCATTGGCTCGGAGCGCGGCAAGCAACTGCAGGCTCTCATGCACCGCGTCGAGACGGTGCTCGGCAGACGCGTGCCGCGCATCGGGCTGTCCGCCACCCTAGGCGACATGTCGCTCGCCGGAAGCTTTCTCAGGCCGGGTTCGACCCCTGCGCAGGTGAACTCCCGCTCCGAAGGGGCTGAGTTCAAGGTAATGGTCAAAGGCTACGAGGAGCCCATCACGGTTCGCAACAGCCGCCCTGCTCCGAAGACTGCCGCCTCGCAAGCAGAGGCAGACGATACTGACGATGATGAGCCGGAGACTCCCGCGTACATCGCCTCTCACCTTTTCCAGACGCTACGAGGGTCCAACAACCTCGTGTTCCCGAATTCGCGGCGCCAGGTGGAGCAGTTTACGCATCTGCTCAACAAGCTGTGCGAGACGCATCGGGTGCCCAACGAGTTCTGGCCTCACCACGGCAGCCTGTCAAAAGAAATCCGAGCGGAGACCGAAGCGGCCCTCAAGCAGAAGGAGGCCCCTGCCACCGCCATTTGCACGAGCACGCTGGAGTTGGGCATCGATATCGGCGCTGTGAAGAGCGTCGCCCAGATAGGCCCGCCTCCGTCCGTGGCTAGCCTGCGCCAGCGTTTGGGCCGCTCAGGGCGGCGCGCCGGCGAGCCTGCCATCCTTCGGGCCTACAGCACCGAAGACGAGATCGGACCTACCGCTTCGCTGCGTAACGTGCTGCGGCTGGACACCATTCAGATGGTGGCAATGGTCACACTGCTGTTGGAGAACTGGTTCGAGCCGCCGCGCGTCCAGGGCGTACACCTCTCGACGCTGGTGCAGCAGCTGTTGTCGTCAATTGCCCAGAGCGGAGGCGCCTCCGCTGGGGCGCTCTTCAATCTGCTGTGCGCACCGGGTGCCCCATTCGCCGGGGTCACGTCGGCTGAATTCGCCGTACTGCTGCGGCACTTGGGCGAGAAGGACGTCATCATGCAGGAGTCCTCGGGTGTCCTGCTGCCAGGGGTCAAAGGCGAGAAATTAATCGGCCACTTCAGCTTCTATTCGGCCTTTGCGACCAAGGAGGAATACCGAGTGCTGGCCGGCGGCAAGACACTCGGGACACTTCCGATCGAGCAGATGCTCCTGGTGGACCAACGTATCCTCTTTGCAGGAAAAACTTGGCGGGTGGACGCGGTAGACGAAAAACAGCGCGCCATCCACGTGAGCCGCACCCGGGGCGGCGTCCCGCCTGCGTTCTCAGGTGGCACCGGTAGTACCCACACCAAGGTGCGCCAGCGGATGCGGGAACTGCTCGCGTCCGACAAGGTGCCGGTGTTCCTTGATGACGGCGCCAAGCGGTTGCTGGCCCAGGGCCGCGACGCCTACAAGCGCCTGAACCTGGAAAGCGAGTTCGCCATTGACCAAGGCCGTGAGCTGGTGCTAATGACTTGGCTGGGCGACTCCGGCAACGTTGCACTGGCGGCGCGGTTTGGCGCATTAGGGTTCTCCGCCACAGCCGGCGGCCCGGGCGTAGAGGTACAAAAGGAAGGGACCTCCAACGACGAAATCATGCGCGCGCTGGCCGCCATCGCTTCAACGGACGCACCGCCGCTGGAGCTGCTGCTGGGGAAAGCCAAGAACCTGATGAAGGAACGCTGGGACTGGGCGCTGCCGGACAACCTGCTACGCAAAGCCTATGCGAGCCTGAACCTGAACCTTGACGAAGCGCGCACTTGGGCTCAGAAAATGACTGTCGAGAACGAGAACACTCCACTGAACGCGAATGAGGGACCAGATGGGACGCAAGAAGAAGGCAGCAGCAGTTAAGAGCCTGCTCTTTGCGGTCGTCGTCGCCATCGGCGGCGTCATCTGGTTCGTCAGTGAAGTTCCCGCGGAAGTCTGGTACCTCGTCGCATTCGCCGCCGTAGCCTACTTCGGCCACAGCATCTATCGCAGCGTCAAAGGTGTTGCAGTTGTCGGCCTGCCGGTGCCAGTACATCCCAGCTCCTCGGCCGCTCCAGTCTCTCCGTGGCCTTCGGACAATGCAACCTGGGTTCCCGAGGGACATCCCATCGCCATCGACGGCCTGACCATCCCGGGCGGCATGGTTTACGTCGGGACCACCCTGAATGCACCGAACGGCGGCATCGACCCGGCTCTCATCAACCCGAAGCTGCCAATTGCGAAGACGGGTGACTTCCAGTTTCGGCTGGTCGACCACTGGCCCAGCTACTCCACGGCAACACCGGTCGCGCGTCGTGCGTACCTGCAGTGGCTCGCCAGCGGCCGCTGCGACCCGCTTGCAGACAACGGCTACGTGTACCTGTTCTTCTACGGCCTGGAGCGCCGGGCCATCGTCGACGCCCAGCGCCACGCGGTTGCCAAGGCGGACTGGCCTGCGATTGGTAATGAGCTGCGTCGGCTGTTGGTCATCTACGGAGACGACCGCTCCTTCAAAAGCCACGCCTATGGACTACTGAAATGGGTTGACCGGAGCATCTATGCCCAGCAATGCGGCGATAAGCTGTATGAGCAACCTGCGCCACCCATGACGCGCGAGCCCGAGTTGCCCTTCCATCTGCGCCTGGCGCTCGGGCAGGCCTCCCGGGACCAAGCGCCCCTGCCTGCGGAGTTCGCGCTGGAATGGGTGAGGCTGGCGCCGCAGATTGCGGTGAGCAAACCGATGAAGCGTGTCCCGAAGATGTTCGCAAGGCTGTTCATGCAGAAATACGTCGAGCGCTTTGGCGCCGGCATGGTGCTTCCACACAGCAATGCGGTCCTGAAGCTCACCTACCGAGCAGCTTCACCCGGCATGCTCGGGGAAGATATCCACCTCGGCTTTGGTGGTGCACCTGACAGCGGGGGCCTTATCGAGCCGCTCGCGGAACTGCAAGCCATCGTAGACGAGGTTTCGAACGAGCTGGAATCCTACCTCCGCTCCAGAGAAGAAAGTCTGCGCTCCTCAAGCGAGCAGGAGGCAGTCCAGAAGCTGACCCGAGACTCGTCGTCCTACGAAACGCACGCACCTCACAGCGCATCACCGACCGTGCCGGCGGTGCTCCCCGAGACACCATTCGAGAGTCCGTTGTTGGTGGGCAAGCTGCCGGTTGTTGCAGCGACGCCTGAACCCGCACCCGATCCCGCGCAGGCGGCACCTCCCCAGCCGGTGCCGGAGCTTGATGCGTCCTCAATAAACACCACGGCCCCAGCGCTCGGGCTCGACATATCGGCACCTGTAGATGTGTTCGATATTCCGGTGAGCGAGCTCGATGCAGCCCTCAAGCTTCCCTACGAATTGCGGCCCTACGAAACACTCGTACCTCACCGCGCGCCCCCGACCCCAGCGAAGGTGCTCCTCGAAATCCCAGTTGAGACTCCGGTGTTGGTGCGCAAGCCGCCGGTTGTTGCAGCCACGCCTGAACCCGCACCCGACCCCGCGCAGGCGGCACCTCCCCAGCCGGTGCCGGAGCTTGGTCCATCGTCAATAAACACCACGGCTCCAGCGCCCGGGCACGACGAAGCGGAACCCACAGGTGTTTCAGCTATCGGCCTGCCGGTGTCAGTACAGCCCCGCGCCTCGGCCGCCCCAATGCCTGACCAGAGCGTCTACGCCCAAAAAAACGGGGATAAGCGATATGAGCGGCCGGTGACGCCCATGACCCACGAACCGGTGCTGCCTTTCCATCTGCGCCTGGCGCTTGGGCAGGCCGCGCGGGACCAGACGCCCCTGCCTGCGGAATTCGTGCTGGAATGGGTGAGGCTGGCGCCGCAGATTGCGGTGCGCAAACCGATGAAGCGCGCCCCAAAGGTGTTCGCAAGGTTGTTCGTGCAGAAATACGTTGAGCGCTTTGACGTTGGCATGGTGCTTCCGCGCAGCAAGACGGGCCTGGAGCTCACTTACCGAGCAGCTTCCGCTGGCATGCTCGAGGACATTGACCGCGGCTTTGGTGGTGCACCTGACGCCGGGGACCTTATTGAGCCGCTCGCGGAACTGCAAGCCATCGCAGACGACGTCTCGAACGAACTGGAAACCTACCTCCGCTACCGAGAAGAAAGCCTGGATTCTTTGAGCGAGCTGAAAGCAGTCCACAAGCTGACCAGCGACTTGTGGACCTGCGAAACGCACGCACCTCACCGCGCACCACCGCCGCCGGTTGTCGCAACCACGCCTGAACCCGCGCAGACGGCTGCTCCCCAGCCGGTAGCGGCACCCGCGCGAAAGGTCGTGCTTGATATGGGCAAGGTGGCCGCCCTCCAGAAGGACACAGCGCAGGTGACGGCGCGCTTGGGAGATATCTTTGCTGATACAACCTCTGAGCCTGTGCCTGCACCAGTCACTGCGCAGCTGAAACCAGGTCTCCAGTCGGTTAAGCCTGCCCTGGCTGTTAAGGGGCCGCCCCTTGCACCTTCATCGACGGTGGTGCTTGACATGTCCCGGGTAACTGCTCTCCAGATGGAAACTGCCCGAGTGACGGCCCTCTTGGCCAACATCTTTGTTGAGGAGACCCCTCCACCCGCTCTCGACCAAGCCACCCCTGCGGAGGAGGCCCCAGTGGAGGGAGTCCTGGGACTCGACCCGAGCCACTCCGCCTTCACCCGCATGCTGCTGTCGCGACCAGCCTGGACCCGCGCCGAACTTTTCACCGTCGCCCTTGACTGCAACGTGATGCTCGACGGTGCATTGGAGCGTACCAACGAGGCGGCACTTGATGCGTTTGATGAGGCCCTGACGGAAGGTGAAGACCCAGTCGTGGTCAATCAGGAGGTACTGGAGAAGCTCTTGTCGTGAAGTCTTTCAGTTGACGCGCTGGGATGTGTGCAGGCAATTCGATTGCCTCCCTTGATGGGAGCCGAAGAAAAGCTTTTCATCGTTGGTACCGTCCCCTTGAGGCCGCGCCGAGTTGCTAAGTCCGCTTTAGGCTGGGAGCTACCTGTCGCACGAATACTCTAAGTGGCCGCTTGTTTTGCTAAAGCCGTCAATCGCGCTTGAAGGCGATTTGAGCTTCCTTGGCTGAACTGAAGCATCCATACGCCTGTCTACCGAACAAAAACAGCGATGTGCGTTATGCGTTGATCAGCAAGCCTGTGCACGCTCAGCCTCCACTTGTGCTTCTCGTTGGCATCGGGAAGAGCAACCTGACCGTACGAATGAATCTCGCAGAGGGTTCAGCAAGCTCCATAGCGAGTAACTTTCAAAACCATCAGGTACCAATGTCCAGGCGCTACGAGTGCATACTGGCTCCATAAGGCGCAAACCCGCTGACATTCTCATTCACGTCCAATGTCCTGCCTACGTACGGAAAGGCGCGCTGCGGGCATTCCGTGCGCTCGCAAACCTTGCAGCCCATGCCGATGGGAGTCGCTGCATCGGGGTCTGCGAGGTCCAGTCCCTTGGCGTAGACGAGCCGGGACGCATGGCGCACATCGCAACCCAGGCCGATGGAGAACATCTTGCCGGGGGAGCCATAGCCGCGCGATGGAGCACTCGTCACCGTGCGAGCGATCCACAAGTAAGTGCGGCCATCGGGCATGCGCGCCAGCTGTGGGAGCACACGCCCGGGCTGCGCAAAGGCTTCGTAGACATTCCAGAGTGGGCAGGTGCCGCCCGCACGGCTGAAGTGGAAGTGGGTAGCCGATTGGCGTTTGGAGATGTTCCCCGCACGGTCCACACGGACGAAGAAAAAAGGCACCCCAGGTTCGCTGGGGCGCTGCAGCGTGCTTAGCCGGTGGCACACCGTCTCAAAGCCCACGGCAAAGCGCTGACCAAGCAAGTCGATGTCATAGCGCAGCGCTTCCGCCGCGCTCAAAAATGGACCATAGGGCAATAGCAGAGCACCCGCAAAGTAGTTGGCCAGACCGATGCGCGCTAAACGCACCGTGGGCATGTCCCCCGCAAAAGGTGCTGTCCGGGTCAGCCCCTCAATCAACATGTCTGCCTCCAACAGCGCAAGCTGGGTCGCCATCTGAAAGGCTTGCTGCCCCACATCCAGCGCGCGGGACAAGCGCAGTGTTCGGTTGCTCGGGTCGTACTGACGCTTGCCGTCCCCAGCGCCATCACAGGCCACAAGGCGGACGTGGTGCTGTTCCAGCAAGCGCTGCGCCAACCAGGGCGCCAGCGCTGCGCCCTCATGCCCCGCCTGTTCTGCCAAGGCCTCAGCAGCCCGGTCCAGTACGTCAAAGTGGTTTTGGTGTGCGAAGAAGAAATCACGCACCGCCTCGAACGCCATAGCCCGAGCGGCAGGAGCCGCATCGGTACGGTCGTCGCCCATGCGCAATGCCATGGCTTCAAGCTGAGCAGCTGCATCCAAGTTGCGTCGGTACAGCGTGACGATGGCGCGACCCAGCACCGGCATCTGGGTCGCAACTTCCTTCAGCTCGGGCAGGCTGACCGGCTCTGGAGCATCCGCCAGCGCCTCGCGCAATGCAGCGATCAGGCGCGCCTCCTCGTCTTCTGAAAACTGCTGAATGTCCACGCCTAGTGCCCGGTTCAGCTTGAGCAGCAAGCTGACCGTGAGCGGACGCTGGTTTTGTTCCACCTGATTCAGGTAACTCGGCGAAATACCCAGCGCGTGTGCCAGTGCGATCTGCGACATGCCGCGCTCTGATCGCAGCCTGCGCAACTTCACTCCCATAAACGTCTTTGCCATCACTTGCCTTTCACACGCGAATTTTTCACAAAACATTCGCAAATTTCGCAAAACCAGCCACTGCCGTTCGCAACAATTCGCCCTTTTAGCCCTGTTGCTCTGGATGTATTTTGCGTAAATTGCGAATCATGACAACACCCCCTGGAACTGTTGAGTTGCGCGAGCTGGTTCTGCCCGTATACGCCAACCACCACGGCACGCTGTTCGCGGGCCAGGGTCTGCAGCTGATGGCCAAGGCGGCTTTCCTCGCGGCCCGCGGACTCGCTCGCCGTGAGGTCGTGATGGCCGGCGTGACTGGCGTGCAATGCCTTGCGCCTGTGCCTGTGGGCTACCAGCTCACGCTGCAAGGCTGGGTCAGCCGTGTCGGTCGCAGTTCGATGACGGTCTGTGTGCGCGGATTGGCAGATCGCCCGGATGTGCCCGCAGAGCACGTCCTCACGGGTGTGTTCGAGATGGTCGCGGTGGACTCCACCGGCCGTCCTGTCGCCATTGATTCTTCCTACCTGAACCCGGAGACCTCGCATGAACACCACAACCACTGAGCCCACGGCCACCACCCCGTTCAAGCCGAAAAAGTCGGTCGCCCTGTCGGGCGTCACTGCGGGCAATACCGCGCTGTGTACGGTTGGGCGAACCGGCAACGACCTGCACTACCGAGGCTATGACATCCTGGACATGGCGGAGACTTGCGAATTCGAAGAGATTGCCCATCTGCTGGTGCACGGAAAGCTGCCGACACGCGCTGAGCTCAAGGCATACAAGGCCAAGCTCAGGGCCCTGCGCGGCCTCCCGGGTAGCGTAAAAGCAGCGCTTGAACAACTGCCGGCGGCAAGCCATCCCATGGACGTGATGCGCACCGGCGTGTCGGCCCTGGGCTGTGCACTGCCCGAAAAAGACGACCACAACCTGCCCGGTAGCCGCGACATTGCCGACCGTCTAATGGCCAGTCTGGGCAGCATGTTGCTGTACTGGTACCACTTCAGCAACTCGGGCCGCCGCATCGACGTAGAGACGGACGACGACTCCATCGGGGCCCACTTCCTGCACCTGCTGCATGGCGAAAAACCGCCGGCAGACTGGGTGCGTGCCATGCACACCTCGCTGAACCTGTATGCCGAGCACGAGTTCAACGCCAGTACCTTCACCGCACGCGTGATTGCGGGCACAGGCAGTGATATGTATTCGAGCATCGCGGGTGCTATTGGTGCGCTGCGTGGCCCCAAGCACGGCGGCGCGAACGAGGTGGCTTTCGAGATCCAGAAGCGCTACGACAGCCCGGACGAGGCAGAGGCCGACATCCGTCGCCGAGTAGAGGCCAAGGAAGTGGTGATCGGTTTTGGTCACCCGGTCTACACCGTGAGCGATCCGCGCAACGTAGTCATCAAGGGTGTGGCCAAGCGACTGTCGGACGCGGCTGGCTCCACCAAGATGTACGACATTGCCGAGCGGCTCGAGGCGGTGATGTGGGAAGTCAAAAAGATGTTCCCCAACCTCGACTGGTTCAGCGCCGTGAGCTACCACATGATGCAGGTGCCCACCGCCATGTTCACCCCGCTGTTCGTCATTGCGCGCACCAGTGGCTGGGCGGCACACGTGATCGAGCAGCGGGTGGACAACAAAATCATTCGCCCCAGCGCCAACTACACCGGGCCGGAAGACCAGACATTCGTGCCCATCGAGGCCCGCAGCTAAAAAACCATAGCAGCTCGCGCTTACCAATCAACCATTTCAGACCATATTGCCTTGAAATCTTGATGTAACAAGCGCCAGCAGCTATCAAAAAAAGAGTGAATCCCGCGAAATGATGAACACCGCCCACCGCAAGCCGCTGCCCGGCACAGCCCTGGATTACTTTGATGCACAGGCTGCCGTCGATGCCATAGAACCCGGTGCCTGGGCCCGGCTGCCCTACACCGCCCGCGTGCACGCCGAGAACCTGGTGCGCCGCGCCAACCCGGCACAGCTCAATGACTTTCTGGGCCAGCTGATCGGACGCAAGCGCGAGATCGACTTCCCCTGGTTTCCGGTGCGCGTGGTGTGCCACGATATCCTGGGCCAGACGGCACTGGTTGACCTGGCCGGGCTGCGCGATGCGATTGCGAAAGAAGGCGGCGACCCGGCTGCCGTGAACCCGGTGGTGCCGGTGCAGCTCATCGTGGACCACTCGCTGGCCGTGGAGTGCGGTGGCTACGATCCCGACGCCTTTGCCAAGAACCGCGCCATCGAGGACCGCCGCAACGAGGACCGCTTCCACTTCATCGAGTGGACGAAGAAGGCCTTTGCCAATGTGGACGTGATCCCGGCGGGCAACGGGATCATGCACCAGATCAATCTGGAGAAGATGTCGCCCGTCGTGTACGTTCAGGATGGCGTGGCCTTCCCCGACACCTGCGTGGGCACCGACAGCCACACGCCGCACGTCGATGCGCTGGGCGTGATCGCCGTGGGCGTGGGCGGGCTGGAAGCCGAGAACGTGATGCTGGGCCGCGCCTCGTGGATGCGCCTGCCCGACATCGTGGGCGTCAGGCTCACCGGCAAGCGCCAGCCTGGCATCACCGCCACTGACATTGCTCTCGCGCTGACCGAGTTTTTGCGCAAGGAAAAGGTGGTCGGCGCCTACGTGGAGTTCTTCGGCGAGGGCGCGGACAGCCTGTCGATCGGCGACCGCGCCACCATCTCGAACATGTGCCCCGAATACGGCGCCACCGCCGCGCTGTTCTTCATCGATGCGCAAACCACGGCCTACCTGCGCCTGACCGACCGCAGCCCCGAACAGGTGCAGTTGGTGGAAACCTACGCCAAGGCCGCTGGTTTCTGGGCCGACGACCTCAAGACTGCCGAGTACGAGCGCGTGCTCGCGTTCGACCTCTCCAGCGTGGTGCGCAACATGGCCGGCCCGAGCAACCCGCACCGCCGGCTGCCCACCTCGGCGCTGGTGGACCGCGGCATCGCCGGCGCCATCAAGCTCGAAATGGCCCGCGCCGAGGAGGCCGAGGGGCTGACGCCCGATGGCGCCGTGATCATCGCCGCCATCACCAGCTGCACCAACACCAGCAACCCGCGCAACGTCATCGCCGCCGCGCTGCTGGCGCGCAATGCGCGCCGCCTGGGGCTGGCGCGCAAGCCGTGGGTGAAAACCTCGCTCGCGCCCGGCTCTAAAGCCGTGGAGCTGTATTTGAAGGAAGCCGGCTTGCTGGCCGACCTGGAGGCGCTGGGCTTTGGCATCGTCGCCTTTGCCTGCACCACCTGCAACGGCATGAGCGGCGCGCTGGAGCCGAAAATTCAGCAGGAAATCATCGAGCGCGACCTGTACGCCACCGCCGTGCTCTCGGGCAACCGCAACTTTGACGGGCGCATCCACCCCTATGCCAAGCAGGCGTTTTTGGCCAGCCCGCCGCTGGTGGTGGCCTACGCGCTGGCGGGCACGGTGCGCTTTGATATTGAAAACGACGCTTTTGCCGTGGTCGATGGCCAGCCCGTGCGCCTGAAGGATCTGTGGCCCAGTGACGAAGAAATCGATGCCATCGTGGCCCAGGCCGTCAAACCCGAACAGTTCCGCGCCGTGTACGAGCCGATGTTCGCGCTTCGCGTGGACGATGGCACGCGCGTAAGCCCGCAGTACGACTGGCGCCCCCAGTCCACCTACATCCGCCGCCCGCCTTACTGGGACGAGCAAGGTGTGGGCGCGCTGGCGGCCTACCCGCGCACGCTGAAAAGCATGCGCCCCCTGGCCATCCTGCCCGACAACATCACCACCGACCACCTGTCGCCGTCCAACGCCATCCTGGCCGACAGCGCGGCCGGCGAGTACCTGGCCAAAATGGGCCTGCCGGAGGAGGACTTCAACTCCTACGCCACGCACCGCGGCGACCACCTCACCGCCATGCGCGCCACCTTTGCCAACCCGCAGCTCGTCAACGAGATGGCCGTGGTCGATGGCCAGGTGAAGAAGGGGTCGCTGGCGCGCATCGAGCCCGAGGGCAAGGTGGTGCGCATGTGGGAGGCCATCGAGGCGTACCTGAACCGCCGCCAGCCGCTCATCATCATCGCCGGGGCCGACTACGGCCAGGGGTCGAGTCGCGACTGGGCCGCCAAGGGCGTGCGGCTGGCGGGGGTAGAGACGGTGGTGGCCGAGGGCTTCGAGCGCATCCACCGCACCAACCTCATCGGCATGGGCGTGCTGCCGCTGGAGTTCAAACCCGGCGTGAACCGCCTGACGCTGCAGCTGGACGGCACCGAGACCTACGACGTGGAAGGCCAGCTCACGCCGCGCGCCGACCTCACGCTGGTCATCCACCGCCAAAACGGCCAGACCGACCGCGTGGCCACCACCTGCCGCCTGGACACCGCCGAGGAAGTCTCGGTGTACGAAGCGGGCGGCGTGCTGCAGCGTTTTGCGCAAGACTTTTTGGCATCGAATCAGGCCTGAGCCCTTACCAGGCAAGCGCAAGCAGCTATCAAAATGGATATGACCCAGCACCTTCCCCAAATACGCATTCCCGCCACCTACATGCGTGGCGGCACCAGCAAGGGCGTGTTTTTCCGTCTGCAAGACCTGCCCGAAGCCGCGCAGCAGCCCGGCCCGGCGCGCGACAAGCTGCTGCAGCGCGTCATCGGTAGCCCCGACCCCTACGGCGCGCAGATCGACGGCATGGGCGGCGCCACCTCCAGCACCAGCAAGTGCGTGATCCTGTCAAAGAGCACACGGCCCGATCACGACGTGGACTACCTCTACGGCCAGGTGTCCATCGACAAGGACTTTGTGGACTGGTCGGGCAACTGCGGCAACCTGTCCACCGCCGCTGGCACCTTTGCCCTTCACGCGGGCTTCGTCGATGCGGCGCGGGTGCCGCAAGACGGTGTGTGTGTGGTGCGTATCTGGCAGGCCAACATTGGCAAAACCATCATCGCCCACGTGCCCGTGGCGGGCGGACAGGTGCAGGAAACCGGCGACTTCGAGCTGGACGGCGTGACCTTTCCGGCGGCGGAAATCGTGCTGGAGTTCATCGACCCTTCGGACGATGGCGATGAGGGCGGGGCCATGTTCCCCACGGGCAACCTGGTCGATACGCTGGATGTGCCGGGCGTCGGCACCTTCCAGGCCACCATGATCAACGCGGGCATTCCCACCGTGTTCGTCAACGCCGCCGACATCGGCTACCAGGGCACGGAGCTGCGCGAGGACATCAACGGCGACCCGGCGCAACTGGCGCGTTTCGAGCAGATCCGCGTGGCCGGGGCGCTGCGCATGGGCCTGATCCAGACCCCCGAGGAAGCCGCCATACGCCAGCACACGCCCAAGATCGCGTTCGTCAGCCCGCCCAAGGACTACACCGCCTCCAGCGGTAAAACCATCGCGGCGGCGGATGTGGACCTGCTGGTGCGCGCCCTGTCCATGGGCAAGCTGCACCACGCCATGATGGGCACCTGCGCCGTGGCCATCGGCACAGCGGCAGCCATACCCGGCACGCTGGTGAACCTGGCCGCCGGTGGCGGCGCACGCAACGCGGTGCGCGTCGGCCACCCCTCGGGCACGCTGCGCGTGGGCGCCGAGGCAAAACAGGACAACGGCCAGTGGACGGTGACCAAAGCCGTGATGAGCCGCAGCGCCCGCATCCTCATGGAGGGCTTCGTGCGCGTTCCGGCGGGCTGTTTTTAAGGAAAATTGGCATCTAGCGCTTATCCAACAAGCGCTAGCAGCTATCAAACCAATAGCATCTAGATCGGCAATCCATGAACACAAAGCAGCGACTCAAGCAACTCGTCGAGGCCCGCAGCGGCCTGATCGTCCCGGGCGCGTTCAACGCGCTCTCTGCCAAGGTGATCGCCGACCTAGGCTTCCAGGCCATCTACGTCACCGGCGCGGGCGTCACCAATATGTGGTTCGGCATGCCGGACCAAGGCTTTATGGGCCTGCATGAAATTGCCGACCACACGGCACGCATCCGCGACGCGGTCGATGTGCCGCTCATCGTCGATGCCGACACGGGCTTTGGCAACGCGCTCAACGTGGTTCACACCGTGCGCACGCTGGAGCGCGCCGGCGCCGACTGCATCCAGCTCGAAGACCAGGTGGCGCCCAAGCGCTGCGGGCATTTCAGCGGCAAAGAGGTGATTTCCACCGAGGAAGCGGTGAGCAAGATCAAGGCCGCCGTCGATGCACGGCGCGACCCCGATTTCCTCATCATGGCGCGCACCGACGCCGCTGCTACGCACGGCTTCGAGGCCGCCGTGGAGCGTGCGCAGAAGTTCGCCGAGGCGGGCGCGGACATCCTGTTCGTGGAGGCCGTCACCAAGGCCGAGGAAGTGCGCGCGCTGCCGCAGCGCCTGGCCAAGCCCCAGCTCATGAACATGGTGATCGGCGGCAAGACCCCCATCTTCAATGCCGACCAGTTGGGCGAGCTGGGCTTTGGCATCGTGCTGTACGCCAATGCCGCGCTGCAAGGCGCCGTGATGGGCATGCAAAAAACCCTGACCACGCTGCGCGATGCCAAGGAAGTGCGCGAGGACAGCGGCCTGGTGACGCCCTTCGCAGAACGGCAGCGGCTGGTGAACAAGCCCGCATGGGACGCGCTGGAGCAGCGCTACACCTGAGCGTTCCGCGCAAACTGGATGAAGGCCTGCAGATAGTCCGTGTCCCTGTCCTGCTCACGCGTTCCCAGGTGAATCTGCTTGGCGATGCCGTGTCGGCCCAGCTGGACGGGCACCACATCCATCTTCTCGGCATACTCCAGTGCAAGCCAGCGCGGCAACGCTGCCACTCCGCGGCCACTGGCCACCATCTGCAGCATGATGTCCGTGGTTTCGATGGTCTTGTGGCGGCGTGGTGCAATGCCCGCCGGGGCAAGGAACTGCGTGTACACGTCCAGCCGCTCGGGGCTGACCGGGTAGGTAATGAGCGTTTCGCTCACAAGCTGGGCAGGCTTCACATGGGCCTGTTGCGCAAAGGCATGGTTTCCAGCAACCACCAGCACCTGCTCGTAGTCGAACACCGGCTCGAAATGCAGGCCGGGCTTGTGCAACGGGTCGGGGGTCACCAGCAGGTCGATCTCGTAGCCGAACAGCGCACCGATGCCCCCGAACTGGAATTTCTGCTTCACGTCCACATCCACATCCGGCCAAGCACTCAGATAAGGCGACACGATCTTGAGCAGCCACTGGTAGCAGGGGTGGCATTCCATGCCGATGCGCAGGGTACCGCGCTCGCCCTGGGCGAACTGCCGAAGTGTGCTCTCTGCCTGATCCAGCTGCGGGAGCACGCGGTTGGCAACCGCCAGCAGGTACTGCCCCGCCTGTGTGAGCCGCAGGCTTCGACCCTCGCGCAGCCAGACATCGGTGCCCAGTTGCTGCTCCAGCTTTTTCATGCTGTGGCTCAGGGCTGACTGCGTGAGGTTCAACACCCCGGCAGCCGCGGTCAGCGACCCCTGATTCTCTACCTGCTGGACGATGCTGAGATGGATGCGTTCTAGCATTCTTATGAAATCAGTTCATTGAACCATGAGATAAGACCATTTTACTTCATGGATTGATCGCCCTAGCATCCGCTCCTTGATTCGCTTGTCTCTGTCGCCATCCATGAAACAAACAACGCAATGCCCACTGCGTGTCGTCGCAGTCTCCGGCGGGCTGCAGCGCCCGTCCAAATCGGCAGCGCTGGCCGAACATCTCCTGGCACTGATTTCGGCTGAAGTCCCATGCCGCCCACATCTGACGGAAGTCGGAGAGCTGGCATCGCAGCTTTCGGGCGCGGTCCGAAGGTCCGAATTACCACCGGCGGTGGAGCGAGAACTGATGGCGGTCGAACAGGCCGACGTGCTGGTGGTGGCCACGCCGGTGTATCGCGGCTCCTACACAGGTCTGTTCAAGCACTTCTTCGACCTCATCCACCAGGACGCATTGATCGACACGCCCGTGTTGCTGGCGGCAACCGGCGGCAGCGAACGGCATGCGCTGGTAATCGATCACCAGTTGAGACCCCTGTTCAGCTTTTTCCAGGCGCGCACCTTACCGCTGGGTGTCTACGCGACCGACAAGGATTTTGTGGACCAGCGATTGCGGGATGAGGCGCTGCTGGACCGAGCCCGGCTGGCAGTGCGGCGGGCACTGCCGCTGATCACAGAGGCACGTCACGCCAGTCCGGTTCTGGCCGACGAACTGCTGCTCGCCTGACACAAGCCCCACTCCACTTGAACATTTGAATCGCCCCATCGCCATGCACGAAGAATTTGCCTTTCACATCAACAGCACCCGCTTTGATGAAAACTACCAACCCTCAAGCAGCACGCGCCTGACCACGAACTTTGCCAACCTCGCCAGGGGTACCAGCCGGCAACAGAACCTGCGCGACACGCTCAGGATGATTGACAACCGGTGCAACGAACTGGCGCATTGGGACAATCCGGCAGGAGACCGCTACACCGTCGAGTTGGAGATCATCTCCGTCGAAATGTGCTTGGACGCGCAGGCAAGTGCCAGCGGCTTCCCCTTGATCGAGATGCTCAAACCCTGCATTTGGGACGGGAAAGAGAACAAGCGAATCGATGGCATTGCGGGGAACAACTTCTCCTCGTACGTGCGCGATTACGACTTCAGCGTGTTGCTCCCGGAGTACAACGCGGATCGCGCGGAGTTCGGGCTGCCGGTCAACTTTGGCGATCTGCATGGCAAGCTTTTCAAACAGTTTGCCAACTCCAGCGAGTACAAGGCCCGCTTTGGCAAGCCGCCTGTAATCTGCATCAGCGTGTCCACCAGCAAGACCTACCTGCGGACCGACAACCAGCACCCCGTACTGGGTGTCGAATACGAACAAAGCGAACTGTCTTCCACAGACCACTATTTCGCAAAGATGGGGATGCAGGTTCGCTTCTTCATGCCACCCGCCGGTGTTGCGCCCTTGGCCTTCTATTTCCAGGGCGATCTCTTGGCCGACTACACCAACCTGGAGCTCATCGCCAGCATCAGCACCATGGAAACCTTTCAGAAGATCTATCGCCCCGAGATATACAACGCCAACTGCGCAGCGGGAAAGCTCTACCAACCGAGCTTGAAGAACCAGGACTATTCGTCGACGCAAATCGTCTACGACCGGGAGGAGCGCAGCCAGTTGGCTGTCCAGCAAGGCAAGTACACCGAAGAACACTTCATCAAACCCTACAAAAACGTGCTCGAACAATGGACCCGCCATTGCGCGCTGTGACCCTCTCCCTCTTTCTTGAAAGGACCCCCTGATGTTTGAAACCTCCATCGCCGGCAGCCTGCCCAAACCCGCCTGGCTTGCTGAAACCCACAAGCTCTGGCCCCAGTGGAAGGCGGAAGGCGATGCATTGCGTCAGGCCAAGGCGGACGCGACCCTGCTCTGGATCAAGGCCCAGGAGGACGCAGGTCTGGACATCGTGTGCGACGGCGAACAATCCCGGCAGCACTTCGTGCATGGATTCCTCGAACAAGTCGATGGCATCGACTTCGAAAACAAGGTGAAGATGGGCATTCGCGACAACCGGTACGACGCGATGGTCCCGCAGGTCGTTTCGAGCCTGCGCCTGAAGGGCCGGGTACATGCCTTTGAAGCCCAGCTGGCGCGTGCGCACACGAAGAAGAAGCTGAAGTTCACGCTTCCCGGTCCGATGACCATCATCGATACCGTCGCAGACCGCTTCTACGGCGACCGCGTCAAGATGGCCTTCGCGTTTGCCGAGTTGCTGAACCAAGAGGCCCTGGCACTTCAGGCCGACGGCGTGGACATCATCCAGTTTGATGAACCCGCCTTCAATGTCTACATGAAGGACGCCGCTGACTGGGGCGTGAAGGCGCTTGAGCGCGCAGCGCAGGGACTGACCTGCACGACCGCCGTGCACATCTGCTACGGCTATGGCATCAAGGCCAATACCGATTGGAAGAGCACCCTGGGTGACGAATGGCGCCAGTACGAGGCCGTGTTTCCGGCCCTCGCCAAGAGCAGCATCGACCAGGTGAGCCTGGAGTGCATCCACTCCCATGTTCCGCCAGAGCTGATGAAACTGCTGGTCGGCAAGGACGTTTTGGTCGGTGTGATCGATGTGGCCAGCGATGTGGTCGAGACACCCGAGGAGGTGGCAGACACCATCGGTCGGGCGCTGGAGTTTGTGCCCAAAGAGCGCTTGTTCCCCTGTACGAATTGCGGCATGGCTCCGATGGCACGGCACGTGGCTTGGCGTAAATTGGAAGCACTTGCAGCGGGCACGAGACTCGCAAAGGAGCGACTCACCACGACATGACAATCGCTCAGCCATGGCGCCTGCTCATCCCGGCCGCGCCGTCGGTGGCGCGACATGTTCCGAGCCAAGTGAATCGACCAACCGTCTTCAGGTATCTCTGGTAACTGTCAATTGTTGGATTTCTCATCGCTGCTCAGAAGCCAATGTCTGCCGTCTCCATGAGCAGTCATTGATAGCTCAGAGTTAAACGACCGCAACCAGCCTGAGTCGCCCCGGGTTTGCTAGACACCTCTGAGCCTCAAACCTGATGCCCAATAGGAGGTGCCATGAGTAAACAGAGATACCCTGAAGAATTCAAGACCGAAGCGGTCAAGCAGATCACTGAGCGAGGTCACAAGGTGGCCGACGTGTCCGTCAGGCTTGGCGTGAGCCAGCACAGCCTGTACCAGTGGATCAAGACCTATACATCGCCGGCCAGTGATCGGCAGATGCAGATGTCGCAAGCCGACGAGTTGCGCAAATTGAAGGTCGAACTCAAGCGCGTGACCGAGGAGCGCGACATCTTAAAAAAGGCCGCAGCGTACTTTGCCAGGCAGTCCGGGTGAAGTACGCATTTATCGAGCGGCACGAACGTGAGCACAGCGTGCGGCGCATGTGCGTGTGTCTGCAGGTGCACCCCAGCGGTTATTACGCCTGGAAGACCGAGCCTGCCAGCCCTCGCGCCAAGGACGATCAGCGATTGCTGGGTCTGCTCAAGCAAGCCTGGCTGGAGAGCGGCGGCGTGTACGGCTACCGCAAGCTCACGCTGGACATGCGCGATCTGGGCGAGAGCTGCGGCAAGCACCGTGTAGCCCGCTTGCTCAAGCTCGAAGGACTGCGCTCGCAGACCGGCTACCGGCGCCGCCCTGGCGTGCGTGGTGGCAAACCTGCCGTCGTGGCACCCAACCACCTGCAGCGCCAGTTCACTGTGGCCAAGCCCAATGAATCCTGGGTGACCGACATCACGTACATCCGCACCCATGAGGGCTGGCTGTACCTGGCTGTGGTGGTCGATCTGTTCTCGCGCCAGGTCGTTGGCTGGTCCATGGACAGCCGCATCGATACCGGCTTGGTGCTCGGCGCGTTGCTGATGGCCTTGTGGCGTCGCCAGCCCACGGGGCCGGTCACGGTTCATTCCGATCAGGGAAGTCAGTTCACCGGTCATGACTGGCAGGACTTTCTGCGCGATCACAACCTGATCTGCAGCATGAGCCGCCGGGGCAACTGCCACGACAACGCTGTGGCCGAGAGCTTCTTTCAGTTGCTCAAGCGCGAACGCATCCGCCGACAGATCTACCCCACCCGCGATGACGCCAGAGCCGATGTATTCAACTACATTGAAATGTTCTACAACCCCAAACGGCGCCACGGCACTGCCGGAGATACTTCACCGGTAGAGTTCGAGAGACGCCATTTCCAACGGCTCAACTGTGTCTAGGAAAGCCGGGTCGATTCACCCTGAAGCCGCCGCATGGCCAAATCGCTGCCCTTCGCGTCAAGCGTTTAGGCGCGGCGCCGAGTAGAAAGATCCCGAGCTGACTGCGTACCGAACGGCCCGACTGGAAAAAATACAAGACTCAGTGAGAAACGCCCGGGAAAGTACAACACTGAAGGAATAAAAAGTACAAAGGTAGGCCCTTGGTGTTGTTCCAAGTCGTTGATTTCTCGAATTCGGCAGTACAACACTCAGCGCATATCGACATCTCGCTCGACAGGAGCGAAAACTGTCGATTCCACTCGAGTTTTGTATTTTTCTCATTGAGTTTTGTACTTTTGGGGCGCGAAAATATCGCGTAACTATTTGATTTTCAATGGGAATTTTCTTACTGGTGACGTTTCGCCTATCTTCTCAGCCTTCTTTTTAAGCAATTTTCAGAAATTTTGCCCCACCCCTTAGAGCCGCGAATCGCGCGTTGATTGCTCCGCAATGCGGCCTAGCCACCAGTTGAATGCACATTGCTTGTGAGTGCTTGCTTTCTCTGTTCGGTCATTGGGAGGAAATTGGTGAGAAATTTCCCCTTTCGTTGCCGGTCCAAGAACTGGGAGCAACGGCGCCCCTACCCGTTTCCTACGGGTTGCTCGTTCGTGTGGCAAAGGAGTGACAGTGCGTGCCAGTGGACGAGTCGCGATCGGACAGGTTTAGGCTGGTTGCTGCCGTTCAACTCAACAGAGTGAATGACTGCTGCCAACCAAAGCAGTCATTCCACAGCTTCATTCTTGTAGGTCCGCACTGCACCTCAAAGTAGTCGCAGAAATTTGCCCCACTCCAAGTGACAGGGCGGATTCAAATGTGAAGTGCAACACCCTTGAATTCAATGGATGAGGGTGGAGTGCTGGGGAGAGTTGATCAGTAGCTCTCGATAAACCGACAGCGGTGATCGTACCCCAAGGCCCTTGCGAGGGCGGTTGTTGATTTCATCAGCAATCGCATCGAGTTGCTCTTGGCTGTAGATGCTCAGATCCGTGCCTTTGGGCAGGTACTGGCGCACCAAGCCATTCATGTTCTCGTTGGAGCCACGCTGCCACGGGCTGTGTGGGTCACAGAAGTACACCGCCACGCCCGTGTTGGCGGTCAATTGCTTGTGTAGCGCCATCTCCTTGCCCTGGTCGTACGTCATGCTTTGGCGCATGGGCTGCGCAATGCCCAGCAGCTTATCTGTAAAGGCTTGCATGACATTGGCTGCACTGGCTGGTTTGAACGCAGGCAACTTGACCAGCATGAGCAGTCGGCTGGTGCGCTCGACCAAGGTGCCTACGGCACTTGCATTGCCAGCACCCTTGATGAGGTCACCTTCCCAATGCCCTGGGAACTGCCGATCCTCAACTTCAGGCGGACGTACGTGGATGCTGAGCATGTCTGGGATCTGTCCACGACGATCCTGTCCTTTGCTACGGGGCAGCCGTTTGTTGTGAGCATGGCGCAAAGTGGCAATCAATTCCTTGCGCAACTCACCCACGGGCTGGGCATAGATGCAGTTGTAGATGGTTTCGTGCGACACGCGTAGCTCATGGCCTTTGGGGTACAGGCGTGCAAGTGTCAGCGCAATTTGCTCTGGTGACCAACGCAAACGCAAGAAATGCAATACCAAGAACCACAAGATCCCTTGTGAATGAAGCTTGGGATCAGATCTTGTGCTGCGTCTTCTGTAAAGCCACTGCTGTTGCGCTTGCCTGCTGGCATATCCATCGCTGGATACTGAGTTGCGAGCAATCTCACGGCTGACGGTGCTGGCACTGCGCCCTAGCAAACGCGCAATGCTGCGTACGCTATGACGCTGCAGCAGCAAACTGGCTATGGTGACTCTGTCTTCTGGTTGAAGTTGGCGATAGGACGAACGACTTGCTGACATCTGCTGACCTTAACGGTTGCAGGTGTTGCACTTCACATTTGAATCCGCCCAGCTATTGCATGAGCTGAATTGGTGTTATCGACCCAGAACAGACATCCACAGACGTTGCAGTTCAGCGGCTGCCGAAGGCAGTCGGCTGCAATGACGGGTTAGCCATCTGTTGAAGGTGAAGCTTTGCGGGCGACGTATTTTTCGTACTTCTCACTGAGCGTGTAGACATAATCAAAAATCGCAATCGTGAAGTCGATGACATCTTGAGCATTTTCTTTGGTCGTTTCTTGGTCTGAAGCGTGAGCGCCGATATTGCGCTCTCTTCGTAGAGCTTCTGCCCAATTGAACAGACGCTCATCAATCACCCCTTTTGCTTTTAAATCAGCGAGTCCCTTAGCGATCATGTTCGCGCCAGATTTCTCTTTGATGAGACGCTCTAGGGCCTTCCCGCATAGAACTGTGGCTGCTGAGTTAATGCCATGGGACAGGCATTTTTGAGCATCCTTGATATCGCGTCGCGCCGCCTCTGGTATTGATGATGAAACTTCAGTTGCGGATGGCACTGGCCAAAGCCTCTCAGCGTTGTCCCACTCGTAGTTGTTGTGATCGTCTTGGTAAACAAATGACTTTCCGAAGAGCGGTTTTTTACACGCTGGGCATTCGACGACGAAGTAAGCCTCTTCCTGCGCGTCTCCTACCCAGAATTTGATATCGGCCTTCACTCGAACCGAGCATTGCGTGCAATCTATAACTGTGGTGTTCGACATACGTGTATTCAGATGGCTAACGCCCTGAGTTCAGCCGCCGCCGTAGGCGTTCGGATGCGACGAACAGTTAGACAAGCCGCGCACCTTGTTGGCGGATGATGCGAGCGAGACTAAGCATTTTTCTGAACTCAGTTTTATAGGTGGCTGGAACGCCTATCTCTCGGCAGAAAGACTCGGGGTCAACACTTTCCAAAGCTGCGGCATTTTTTAGTACCTGAAAATGAAACATGGCAATTTTCTGATTGCCCTGCGCTGCGTCGTGAACTGCTTTTCTTATCTCTTCAATCATGGCTTGGGTTTCATTGGTATGACTAACTACATTTAGACGACAGGAAAATACGCCCATCGTTCTTATAAAACTTAATCTATCCTCGATTTTGAGAGTGAGCAATCACAAGAAAATTTTTTAGGAAAACCTAAAATTTTCTAGATTGGAGCTTGTTGCAACTACTCCAAAGACCAATGATGAAATGGCTGCTTTTGGCCGGGAGTGTCATTCCGCGCCTTTGCCGTAAAGCAGCCGCTCAAGTCGTGCAGCCTAGTTCATGACAAGGGCAGCACGACCGTAAGCTTGCTTCAAATTTCGGTTTGCTCGGAAATCTCCAACGCATCGTCAACCTCTATGCCGAGATACCGGATGGTCGACTCCAGCTTGGAGTGCCCAAGCAGCAACTGAACGGCACGCAGGTTTTTGGTTCGTCGATAGATCAGCGTGGGCTTGGTTCTTCGTATCGAATGGGTACCATAGCTTGCGCGCTCCAGCCCTAGCTCATCCACCCAGTGGGCTAGGATACGGGCGTACTGACGTGTTCCCAGATGAGGGGATCTGTGGATCCTGCTTGGGAACAAAAAGCTATCGGATTTCAGCTCCGCATGCTTGATCCATGCCTGCAGGGCATCTCGTGTCGTTGATGTGATTTCAAATTGCACAGGCCGCTGCGTTTTGTGTTGCATAACGATGGCGCGTGTCGCCATCTGATCGCCGTGGCAAACGTCTCTGACCTTCAACGCCACGAGGTCACAGCCCCGCAATTTGCTGTCGATACCCAGGTTGAAAAGTGCAAGCTCCCGGATTCGGTGCTCCATCTGTAGTCGCACACGCAGTGCCCAGATGTCTTTGACCTTGAACGGGGACTTTTGGCCCACGATTTTCCCCTTGTTCCACGGCTCGCGATGGATAGCGCTGGTGACGGATTCCATGATGGTCTCCCATTGAGTTGAGGGAGTACCACAATGCGCTTGATTGGCCAGAAAGTCGATGCACTGGCAGAGCATCAGCTCAATGAATTCGCTGGCGAACGACTGCTAACTGGCTTATCTTTAAAGTGCCGTAGCCGGCGAGAAGCAGCCATCCATGAAACATATTTGTTCGTCTGCTTCCAGCTCAACTATCAAATAGATGCTTGATTCACGCGTTTCGATAGCTCCGCTGCGGTCTCTTTGCGCTCGCTGTAGCGGTCCACCAAATAAGGTGACACATCGCGTGTGAGTAGCGTGAACTTCACCAGTTCTTCCATCACATCGACGATACGGTCGTAGTAGCCGGAAGGCTTCATGCGGTTGTCATCCCCAAACTCCATAAAGGCTTTGGCAACGGAAGACTGGTTGGGAATGGTCAGCATACGCATCCAGCGGCCCAAGATACGCATTTGGTTCACCGCATTGAAGGACTGCGAGCCACCACAGACTTGCATCACAGCCAGCGTTTTTCCCTGCGTGGGTCGAACAGCTATTGAAAACGGCGGCTCAATTCAGCCTGAAGATAATCCATACTTGCGTATGCGACGGTATAAGGTGCCACGAGAAATGCCCAATTTTTGGGCTGTCTTGGCAATATTGCCATTGTGCGCAGCTAATGTGCTCTCAATAAGTTTACGACTACATTCACGCAGCGTCGCTGGCGTTTGTTGCTGCGCAGGATCTTCCGTTTGGACTTGATCGCTACACAATTCAGAGAGTGTCCTAGCAGGTGGTGAAATAAAACGTTGAGCTTGCTCGTCGTGGGACTGCAGCCGTACCTCTAGCCAAGCGAGTAATCCATTGGCTAACCGTAGGCTGTGTGGGCCATGATGGCGACTCAAATGCAGTAGTGTCTCTACCCCATGTCCGAAAAGATCTTCGACATGGCAGGGCATTGTTTCAGCGTTAGACACTCGACCTGCCAGACGCGCCCCAGAAGCATTGATCCAGACTACTGTGCCATCAGATGCTACGCCCGCTAGGCCTTGCAACGGTGTGTTTATTAAAGTAGGGGTCGTCTGGAAGCTCAATATCAGCAACTCATGTGATTGGGCTTGCAACAAAGTATTTTCAATGCTGGTTGCGTACTGAATAGCGAGTTGCAGGGCATCAAAGCCAAACGGCTGAGTCATCGCTGTCAGATCCAATACACCAGCCAAATTGCCCTGTACATCACGAATAGGGGCTGCCGCGCAATGCAGAGCTTGCAAGTCATCAAAATAGTGCTCGCCGCCCATCACCGCGCAAGCTTGGCCTGTGGCAACAACAATACCGGGCGCTGTCGTCCCTGATGCACGCTCGGCCAGGTTAGAGCCTGGTCGACCCATGTGGCGTGTAGGTATGTCTACTTCGTGTTGCATGGCACTGACATACAGCATTACGCCGTCGCCATCAGTCAACAGCAGATTGACACCTGTGCCAGCTAACGATCGTTCCAGCGTTTCAAGTTCTGGCTGAGCTGCTTGTAGCAATCCACGGTTGTGTGCCAGCGTACTGTGTACCCGACTAGGGGTAACTGGATCAAAGGCCACATCACGCAAACGATCAGGGTGTTGGCGATAGCAACGCATCCAAGACTGAAACACCGCTTCGCTCACTAATCCGGAGGGACGTTGTCCTTCCTCGAAAAATTTACGGCGAGCCATAGCGATGCGCTCAGATGGCGTCGTTGCAAAAAGCTGGCGAGGTGCACTGGAAATGGACATAGCCGCCAATGTGTTCCATTACGGAACACAAATGCGTTAGTGAAATCCCTGAGATGTCCAGACGCAGGTGCTGCGAGATGCTTGTAGCGCCCGGGTGCACTGCCCGGTACTGATATGCAAAAAATTAAGGAGATGACACAACATGCTTTTTCGTACCCTTCCCATCACGCTTGCTGCCTTGGTTTCACTGTCCGCGTTCGCGCAAAACGGCACTAATCCTGTACAGCATGTGGACGAAGCTTTCATTCGCGCTAATGCCCAAAAAACGCTTGACTGGCCCACTATTGGCGTGGACTATGCAGAAACACGATATAGCCGTCTGAACCAGATCAATGCTGATAACGCCAACCAACTTGGCTTAGTATGGTCATACAACCTCGAATCTACGCGTGGTGTAGAAGCTACGCCTGTAGTTGTTGATGGGGTGATGTACCAGACTGCGTCTTGGAGTGTGGTGCATGCCATTGACGCACGCACTGGGCAGAAAATCTGGACTTACGATCCCAAAGTTGATCCCAAACGCGCGAAAGATGCCTGCTGTGATGTGGTTAACCGCGGCGTAGCGCTCTGGAAAGGCAAAGTCTACATAGGTGCATTCGATGGCCGACTGATCGCATTAGATGCAGCCACTGGCAAAGTAGTGTGGGAGAAAAACACTATTGAAGGCCACACAGGTCCCTACACCATCACTGGTGCACCGCGTGTTTACAAGGGCAAGGTCATCATAGGCAACGGCGGCGCTGAATACGGTGTTCGAGGCTTTATCACTGCCTACGATGCTGAGACGGGAGAGCAAAAGTGGCGCTGGTACAGCGTTCCTGGAGATCCAGCCAAGCCCTACGAAGATGATTCAATGCGCTTGGCTGCCAAAACATGGGACCCAAGTGGCAAATACTGGGAAGCAGGCGGTGGCGGGACTATGTGGGACAGCATGGTTTTTGACCCTGAGCTAAACACTATGTATGTGGGTGTCGGCAACGGTTCGCCATGGTCAGCCAAAGCGCGTAGCCCCAAAGGGGGCGATAACTTGTATTTAGGCTCTATCGTGGCGCTAGATCCAGATACTGGTAAGTACAAGTGGCATTACCAACAAACGCCAGCAGATAACTGGGATTACACCTCCACACAGCCAATGATCTTGGCAGATATCAAGCTGGCAGGTAAGACGCGCAAAGTGATTTTGCACGCTCCTAAGAACGGCTTCTTTTTCGTTGTGGATCGTACGAATGGCCAGTTCATCTCTGCCAAGAATTTTGTGGACGTGACTTGGGCTAAGGGCTATGACAAGAAAGGCAGACCCATCGGCGTAGCAGCAGCGCGTGACGGTCGTGACCCGGATGCTGTACCTGGGCCCAATGGTGCTCACAACTGGCATCCCATGTCATACAACCCAAACACTGGACTGGTATACCTGCCTGCGCAGCACATTCCCGTAGCCATGGTGGATGACCCTAAATGGAAGTTCAATGAACCACGCCCTATGGGATATGGCTCCGGCACTGGCTGGAATACAGCCATAACCATCCCAGCAGAACCGCCTAAAAGCCAGCCTATGGGACGTCTGCTGGCGTGGGATCCGGTCAAACAAAAGGAAGCTTGGCGTGTAGAGCACGTCTCCCCATGGAATGGCGGTACGCTGACCACTGCTGGCAATCTCGTATTTCAGGGCACAGCCGACGGGCGTTTCGTGGCCTATGACGCAGCTAGTGGAAAGAAGCTGTGGGAAAGTCCCGTAGGTACTGGTGTTGTGGCTGCGCCCAGTACTTATATGGTGGATGGTAAGCAGTATGTCTCAATCGCTGTGGGCTGGGGTGGTGCCTACGGCTTGTCAGGACGCGCCTCGGATAAGCAAATGCCTGGCACTGTTTACACCTTTGCACTGGGTGGAACAGCCAAGTTGCCAGAGTTCGTGGAGTACCGTATGGGCAAGCTAATACAGGGCGTGAAGTATGACCCTGCCAAAGTACCCGAAGGCACAGCTTTATACGTGGCCAATTGCTATGCCTGCCATGGCATGCCCGGCGTACAAAAAGGCGGAGCGCTCCCTAACTTGGCTTACCTAGATCCAGGCTACATCGAAAATTTGTCTACTTTCATCTTCAATGGTCCAGCGACTTCGCGTGGCATGCCTGACTTCACAGGCAAGTTAACAGATGACCAAGTCGACGCAATCAAAGCCTTCATTCAGGGCGTAGCAGACTCTATTCGCCCGCAAGCCGCGCAATAAAACCTATTTCTCTAGGAGACAAAGTATGACCATACAAAAACATCTCAAGTTCTATATCAATGGCCAGTGGGTAGACCCAGTAGTGCCCGCTACGCGCGATGTCATTAATCCCTCCAATGAAGAGGTTTGCGCACAAATTAGCATGGGCAGCGCAGCCGATGTAGACAAGGCCGTAGTCGCTGCACGCCGCGCCTTTGAGACATATTCACAAACAACCCGTGAAGAGCGCTTGGCGTTGCTGGGCAAAGTACTAGAGATCTATCAGAGTCGCTACGAAGACATTGCGCGTGCTATTTCTACCGAAATGGGAGCCCCGCTGTGGCTTTCACGTGCTGCACAGGCTGCTGTCGGCGTGGCGCATCTGCAGGTGGCGATGGCTGTGCTCAAAGACTTCCAGTTCGAGCGTATTCAGGGCACCACAGCCATTTTGCACGAACCAGTCGGCGTAGTTGGCATGATCACACCATGGAACTGGCCCATCAACCAGTTCATGTGCAAAGTGGCACCCGCATTGGCTGCAGGCTGCACCATGGTGATTAAGCCATCTGAAGTATCCCCGCTCGACGCTCTTATCATGGCAGAGGTGATGGATGCAGCAGGCGTACCACCTGGCGTTTTCAATCTGGTTAATGGCGATGGTCTAAATGTAGGCGAGGCTATGTCGCGCCACCCTGGCATTGACATGATGACCTTTACAGGTAGCACCCGGGCTGGTGCCGCTGTGGCAAAGGCATCGGCTGACACCATTAAACGTGTAACGCAGGAGCTGGGAGGCAAGTCCGCCAACATCATCCTTGATGACGCCGATTTGGAAATAGCAGTAACACAAGGTGTGATCGGCTGCTTCACCAACTCAGGCCAAAGTTGTAATGCGCCTACGCGAATGTTTATCCCACGCACAATGCAAGAGCGTGCCAAGGTTGCCGCCAAAGCTGCCGCTGAATCTGTTGAAGTTAGTGAAGCACTGGCAGACGTAACGGGCATGCCTATTGGGCCTGTAGTCAACGCCACGCAATTCGAAAAAATTCAGGGTCTGATTCAGCGAGGTATTGAAGAGGGAGCCACATTGGTAGCAGGCGGTACAGGCCGTGCAGGCGGCAGAGAAAAAGGATTCTTTGTTAAACCGACAGTATTCGCTGACGTGACCAACAATATGACTATCGCCCGTGAAGAGATCTTTGGTCCAGTGCTGGTGATGATTCCCTATGACACAGTTGAGGATGCCATACGCATGGCCAATGAAACAGCTTATGGCCTCTCGGGCTATGTGCAGTCAGGGAGCATAGAGCGGGCACGCAGGGTAGCCGCTCGGTTACGCACCGGTATGGTTCACATTAATGGTGCAGGGCCGGACTTTACTGCGCCTTTTGGCGGCTACAAGCAGTCAGGCAACGGCCGTGAATGGGGGGAACACGGCTTCCGTGAATATTTGGAAGTCAAGTCCGTCATGGGTGCGGTGCAGCAAGCATCTACATGAAGTTTTAGATAGCGCAGCTAGAGCTCTACAGCAGTTGAGCCCTGGGAAGGCTGTTGCTAGTAAATCGCTCTAAGAACGCGTGCAAACAATCTGCTTTTGCTTGAACAGAGATCGTCCACGCGTTCTTAGCGAACCTATAGGTAGTGCATCTTGCACTGCCTTAGAAATCATAGATCTTAGAGATGACTTTCTGCTTGACTCCAAGCAGCACAACCCCTGTTTTAGCATGCATTCTTTTTCTCGTACGGTATTAAGTCACGCCGTTTTCTTATTCCTTGGCAGCCTCTACATGGCTGCTTCTGCCCAAACCGTTACTGATAACTTGCCCATTCTGCAAAGCATTGAGATTCGCTCTGCCACAGGCGTTTCTAGCTTGCAGACTCTGCCAACCTCTGCAACTGTGGTGGATGGTGAGCAAATCCATGACCGCCAAATGCAGGTCAACCTCTCTGAGAGCCTGAGCGGCGTACCTGGCTTACAAATCAAGAATCGCCAGAACTATGCGCAGGATTTGCAACTGTCTATGCGCGGATATGGCGCGCGCTCGACGTTTGGCGTGCGCGGCGTGCGTCTGTATGTAGATAGTATTCCCGCCACCATGCCTGATGGCCAAGGCTCGCTGTCCCACATCGACATTGCGAGTATTGAACGCATCGAAGTCCTACGTGGCCCCTACTCGGTCCTGTACGGTAATTCTGCGGGTGGTGTAGTCAGCGTGTTTACCGAAACGCCTGAAGGCAAGCCTTTTGTCGAAGGCGGCGTGAACTTTGGCAGCGATGGCCAAAAGCGCTTGGCAGCCAAGGCTGGCGGTCAAACTGCACAAGGCTTGAGCTATTTGGTCAGCGCCAGCCGTTTTATGACCGATGGCTACCGCGACCACAGCGCAGCCGATCGTAACACCGCCAATGTGAAGCTGAGCACCGCTATTGGCAACGATGCGCGCTTGACGATCACGGCCAATACGATGAAGTCAGATGCCCAAGACCCCCAAGGTGTGTCTTTCACCGATTGGCAAAACAACCCGCGTGGCGTGTCCAGCGGTACTTTGCAATACAACACCCGCAAATCTCTGGAGCAAACCCAATTGGGCGCTACTTATGAGCGCAAGCTCAGTGGCATGCACAGTGTGGCTTTGACGGCTTATGCCGGCCACCGCTCCATGGAGCAATACCAGTCGATCCCCAAAGCAACGCAGCAAAAAAATGTGCGCCATGCAGGCGGCATGATCGATATGTCGCGTGACTATGCAGGTCTGGATGCACATTGGACCGGTAAGTTCACCGATGCCCCCGTGCCCGTGACTGTGACTGCCGGCTTGGCGTTGGATCGTGTGGTGGAAGACCGCCAAGGCTATTACAACTTCAAGGGCGAGCAACTGGGTGTGCGTGGTGCTCTCAGCCGTAATGAAGAAAACACCATCACCAATGTGGACCCTTATGTCCAAGCTTCGTGGAAGCTGGCCCCTACCTGGACGCTGGATACCGGCCTGCGTTACAGCCATGTGAAGTTTGAGGCTAACGATAAGTTCATCAACGCAGACAATCCTGATGACTCCGGCAATGCGTCTCACCACAAGGCACTGCCAGTGGTGTCGCTGTCACACGCACTCACGCCCAATGACACCGCGTATATCAGCATTGGTCGTGGCTACGAAACGCCTACGTTCGCTGAACTGTCGTACCGCTCCAAGTCTGAAGGCGGTTTAAACCTGGCACTGCAGCCTAGCGTCAGTGACCAAGTGGAACTGGGTTTCCGCCAGCGCCTGACAGGTTCCGTCAAGGGCATGTGGAGCGCGGCTGTGTTCCATTCATCAACTGACAACGAGCTGATCTCTGACAGTGCCAACTCTGGCGATGGCCGCACCGTGTATCGCAACGCGGGCAAAACACGCCGCATGGGTGCAGAACTGCAAGCCGATGTGCGCCTGAGCCCCAAGTGGACTGTGCAAGCGGCTTACACCTATCTGGATGCCACTTTCCGTGAGCAAACAGGCAGCGCGGCCAAGGGCAACCAGTTGCCTGGCATTTCCAAGCAAAACCTGTTTGTAGCTGCCAACTACCAAATCACACCTGAATGGCGCGCTGGTATTTCTGCACAGCACGCCAGCAAAGTGTTTGTGAACGATGCCAACGCAGAAGCAGCACCTTCGTTTACCGTGGCTGGTGCCAGCGTGGGCTACACCAAGGACTTGGGTGCTTGGACACTGAATGCCTTTGCACGCTTTGATAACTTGTTTGACCGCAAGTATGTGGGCTCTGTGATCGTAGGCGACAGCAACGGCCGTTTCTATGAATCAGCGCCTGGCCGCACTTGGGCAACGGGCGTGAACATCCGATATAACTACTAAGAAGAAGTCTCTGCACAAAACGATATCGAGTGCAATAGTGCTTTAGAAGTTTAAAGTTCTTCTATGTCAGACCCTCAAAATGCCTGCGCCTCGCGGGCATTTTGCTTTTATCTGAAACCTGTCATTGAGGTTTGGCTGACGACATACTGGGCATGACTTCTATTCGGCTGAAACCAGTACTCCGACTTGCAAACATGTCAGGCGGCAATCGTCTTTGCCTAGATGACTGCTATGTGGTTATGACCGGATGCTCGCAAGGAGGCAACGGGAGACAGCAATCGGCACTTATGGAGAGCTCTCCATAAGCAGCGTTATGCACAGTGTTGATTTCCACGCAAACCTAACCCACTATTTCCATCTCGATCTGACCCACCCTTTTGCGTGAACTCGATGCTCAC
>NZ_JBXAGC010000034.1:0-42703 GCF_058793725.1 Acidovorax sp. GW835-FHT14B10 | reverse complement strand
TCGTCATAATCTGGTCGTCCTGCCTGGGGGAATTTGGGGTGGCCAAGGGTGGGGGAATTTGACCTGGCCATCGGGGACTATCGCCGTAGAAAGCAGAGAGAGGGATGGCTGCCACACCCACTTCGCGTGTGAGCCATTGACAAAAATCGGACTCAGGAAGATGGCTTATTTCGGAAATGTCGACACACTGGAAATAGCTGCCCGTACTGGGTAGCAGTTTCAGGCGGGAGCCTTCCAATCCCTGGCGGAACAGATCGCGTTTGGCCTGATAGAAAGCTGGCAGTTGAAGATAAGGCGCTGGATCTCTCAGATGCTCCGCCAGTCCATGTTGCATCGGAGTGTTTACGGTGAACACATTGAATTGGTGCACTTTGCGGAATTCGGCAGTGAGCGCTGCGGGTGCTGCTACAGCCCCTACCTTCCATCCTGTGACATGGAAAGTTTTCCCAAAACTCGATACGACAAATGCGCGAGAGGCAAGCCCCGGAAAACGGGCAGCGCTCTGGTGTTCGGCGCCATCGAAAACCATATGTTCGTAGACTTCGTCGCTGATGAGCAGAATGTTGGTGGGAGCCAGCAGATCCTGTAGTTTTTGCATATCCGCGGCACTCCAGATGGTGGCGCTCGGGTTGTGCGGGCTGTTGACGATGAGTGCGCGGGTACGTGGTGTGATTGCTGCGCCGATGCGATCAAAGTCAGGGCGAAAAGTCCCTGGGGTAAGAGGTACGCGAACAACGGTGCCACCCGCCAACTCAATATTGGGCGCGTAACTGTCATAGCAGGGGTCGAGCACGATGACTTCATCGCCCGCATGCACGATGGCAAGAATGGCTGTGAAGATCGCCTGAGTGGCTCCTGCCGTGATGGTTATTTCCGTGGTTGGGTCATATTTTCGGCCGTGCAGTGCTTCAATTTTTAGAGCAACTGCTTCGCGCAATGCAGAAACGCCAGGCATCGGCGGGTACTGGTTGTGACCATTCTTCATGGCTTGGGTCACAGCGTTTACCAAGGCAGGATCACATTCAAAATCAGGAAACCCCTGGCCCAAGTTAACAGCACCATGCTCAGCAGCCAATGCCGACATGACGGTAAAAATGGTGGTTCCAACGTGGGGCAGCTTGCTTGGAAACGTGGGGGTGAGTGATTTCTGGAACGTGTTTGTCATAGCGAGAGGGCGGACGAGAAGGAAGTTTGGAAAACTCTGCCGACTGATCAGAGCTCGTAATCGTTGACATGCCCAGTCATGGCACGGGCAATCAATTCGCGACTCAGACGGTCACTGAGCAGTTCGGCGAATTTATAGACAAAGTTGCGCAAATAGGCGCCACGTTTAAAAGCCACGCGTGCGACGCTTTGACCGAAAAGGTGTCCCACGGGGCGTACCACCAGATCACCCACCGGGTCGTCACGCATGGCCATTTCTGCCACGATGCCTATGCCCAGGCCTAGCCGGACATAAGTCTTGATCACGTCGGAGTCTATGGCTTCCAGTGCAATGCGAGGCTGCAGGCGCCTGGTTGCAAAAGCCAGATCAATCTTGCCCCGACCTGTGAATGTTGGGTGGTATGTAATGAGTGGTTCATGGGCTATGTCATCCAGGCCAATGCGTTCTTTATGGATCAACGAATGGTTGGGGGGGAGCACCAATACATGTTGCCATTCATAGCAGGGTAGGGTCACCAATTCGGGATAGTCGGCCAGCGACTCGGTGGCCATGCCGATTTCTGCCACTTCATCAATGACCATGCGGGCGACTTGGTCGGGCGTGGTTTGGTGTAGGCTGATGTTGACTTTGGGGTACGCCTCTCGCAGCCGCGCTACTGGTACGGGCAGTACATAGCGGGCCTGGGTGTGGGTTGTTGCGATAGACAGCGTTCCACTGTCCTGCGCACTGAACTGCTCGCCAATGCGCTTCAGGTTTCCCACCTCACGCATGATGATTTCGATGCTTTTGAGGACATGCTGGCCTGGCTCTGTAATGCGCTTGAGCCGCTTGCCATGGCGCGCAAAGATGTCGATCCCCAGTTCCTCTTCCAGCTCAATGATCGCCTTGGACACCCCTGGTTGGGAGGTGTGCAGGGCCTTGGCGGCTTCGGTCAGATTGAGGTTGCGGCGCGCGGCCTCTTGAACAAATCGGAATTGGTGCAGATTCATATCAGATGCGGCCTAAAAAGTCGCATCATTATGCTGCATTTGTCTAAGGAGGTGGTGTGGTTGCCGAAGTGTCGCAAGCAATCTCGGCCATCAGTGCTGTCATTCGTTTGTCTTCACCGATTGCACCCTGCACCGTGAAGTGCACCGAAGTGTGGCGCAAGCGCAGTTGCTCCACCAGTACAGGAAGGTCTTCTCGTGCATGCTTGCCGGTGCCCAGAAACATGGGGACCACCGTGATGTGGGTTGCCCCTTGTTGCGCAAGGAGATCGGCAGCTTGTGCCAATGTAGGTTCACAAAGCTCAAGATAGGCGCATTGCACCAGCATTTCAGGATGCTGCAAGCCAATGCGCGCGGCAACAGCCTCGATGGGAGCGCGCCATAGTGGATCGCGTGAACCATGCGAAAAGAGGATGATGGCAGGTGAGTTTCGGGACATACAACGAGCGGCGCAAAGGTCAGCGTCGCAATACCAGCCACCCAAAGGCTGCAAGCGACAATAAAGAATAAATCATTCCCGGAGCGGCCGCAGTGAGCCACGGGGACCAGTTTTGCAGATTGCCTGCGTAGCCAAACACATTGTTGAGCAGGAAGAAACTGATACCCGCCATCACTCCGCCAAACACATAACCTGCGATGCCACCCGCACGAAAGTGCAAGTAGGCAAAAGGCAATGCCAGCACCACCATCACCAGGCAACTCAATGGATAAAAAACCTTGCGCCAGAACTCGATTTCATAGCGTTGGGCAGACTGGCCATTGGCATCAAGGTGCCGGATGTATTGGAAGAGATCAAACGTGGCCATGCGGTCAGGTTTGAGCAGCGAAGCAGCAACCATATCCGCACTGATGCGAGTCGGCCATTGCAGCATCGGCGCCTGCAAGCGTTCAACACGGGCTTCTTCACCGCCTTGAAGTACAAAACTGCTGCGCCGCACCTGATGTAACTCCCAGCTTCCCTTGTTCCCAGGGGATGGGAAGCGTCCAGTTTCCGCATGGGTCTGCGACGCCAGCCGCCCCTTCTCATCAAACTCAAAAATACGCACGCCCAGCATGCCGCCATCTGGCGTCAATGCGCGCACGTTCACTGCATATGAATGTTCTTGTTGGCGTTCCTTGAGCCAGGCGCCGGTCGCGCCAGAAGTCAATCGGCCCAGGTGGCGTACTTTGATGAGCTGCGCTGCCCGTTCGGTCAGGGGAGAAATGTAGTCACCCACGGAAAACGTCAGCAGCACGAAGAATCCCCCGAGTGTCAGCAAAGTACGCAACGCTTGCCAGGGGCTCAAGCCACTCGTGCGCATGATGGTGAATTCAGAGCTTTGCGCCAGCCGCGCCATCACGAAAATAGTCCCTATGAGCACGGTAATCGGGAGTAACTCATACAGGTGACTGGGAATGCTCAGAACGACAAAGAGCAGCGCATGGGACAGTTGGTAGCCGTCAGGTCCCGCCCGTCCAACCCAGCGCAGTTCGTCCACCAGATCGAAGAAGAAAAACAGCGCCAGAAAAGCCAGGGTCACAAATCCCACGGCAAGGAGGGCCTCTCGATGAATGAAGCGACGAAGTACCTTCATGGGGTCCTCCGTACAGGCTGTAGGTGCCGCAATGTCCAGCGGTTGTGCCTTGCGGCCAAAACGGTCAGGGCGAGAACAAGAGTGCCACCGTGCAGGAAAAACATAAAGGCTGACAGGCCCAGCTTGCCTGCTCCCACCCAGCTCTGTCCCAGCGTCATGAGGTTGAAGTAGACAACGAAGGCGAACAGGGCAAACATCAGGCTTCCGCTGCGCCCGGCGCGCGGGTTCACGCTGGCCAGCGCCAGGCCCAGAACCACAAAATTGATTGCTGCCAGCGCGAGTCCCAGCCTCCAGCCCAGTTCTGCCTGGTAGGCGGGAATCGTCGATTGCGTCAGTAACTCATGCGTGGTGCGGGTTTTGACAGCGAGCTGTTCTGTTGAGGCGCTGGAGGCTGACCCTATGCGCGTGCCGTATTCGGCGAATTCGCTGATCTTCAGGCCATGTTGGTCCGTGGCGGATTCCAGCCGCTGTCCCTGGCTGAGCAGCGCAAAACGTTCGCCAGCGCGGATCTCCAGCCGGGCACTGCGGGCGGATGTCACCGATTCCTTGGTGCCGTTGCTGGTAGCGATGAAAATATTGTTACCTACCTGTGTGTCCGGGCTGTCCTTGTCGATAAAGAACACCCGGGTGCCGTTGGCTGATTCCTGAAACTCACCCGGTGCGATGCGATCGATGTCACTGCGTTGTTCATACCGGGTCTTGAGTTCCTGTATCTGCGCATTGGCCCAGGGCCACACGCCCAAGGACAGGATGGCAATGACCGCCATCGCAGGCCACGCGAAGCGCAGCAAGGGGTGAAGCAGACTCACCAGACCCTGGCCGGCTGAGAACCAGATGACCATTTCGCTGTCCCGGTACATGCGTGACAGCACACTCACCACGGCCATGAAAAGGCTCAGACTGAGGATGGTTGGGAGCTGCCCCAGCACCGTGTAACCCATGACCAGCATGACGTCGGAAGGATTGACGCTACCGCGCGACGCCTGGCCCAGGGTACGGATCAGCATCATGGTCATGACCACGGTCACCAGCACGACGAGCGTTGCCCCAAAGCTGCGCGCCAGCTCTTTGCGAATGGATGAATCGAATAACATTGGCTCGAAGGAAAACAGCGATTATGAACTTTGATCTGAAGACGCTGGCGCTGCCAGCAGCGGCAACCGAAAAATGCGATCTCCTGGTCGTATTGGTCCCCGAGGGCTTCAGGCCGGGACTGGATGCCTTGTCGGTGCTCGTGGACCATGCGCTCAAATGTGGCGATCTCGATACCAAAGCAGGAAAGAACCTGCAACTCTATCTGGCACCGGCCTTGAGCGCGCGCCGTGTCGTTTTGCTGGGGGCTGGCAATGGTTCGGCCCGCGCCGTTCGTCTTGCGCTGCAGGCCATCGCCGCAAGTTTCAGGTTGCCCCAGGTCAAGCGTGCAGTGGTTTGCTTTGCTGGGGATGCCCAGGCAGGTGGGGTATGCGCTGCCGTGCAGGCAGTGGCGGATGCCAGTTATGTTTACACCACCACCAAGTCCAAGGCGGAAGCACGCACCTTGAACCGGGTGGTGATCGGTGTCCCCCGTGCAGAGGCGGTTCGCGAGGCTTTTGCGCAAGGAGTTGGACTGGTGGAGGGCGTGGAATTTGCCAGGGAATGGGGGAACCGTCCGGCCAACCACGCAACGCCGAGTCTTTTGGCCGAAGCCGCCAAGTCCCTTGCGGGGCAACCCCGCATCCAGTGCAAAGTGCATGGTCCCACCGACGTGGCCCGTCTTGGCATGGGTGCATTCATCGCTGTCGCGCAAGGTTCGGAGGAGCCGCTGCGGTTGATCGAGCTGCGATACAGCGGTGCGGGCAAGACCGCAGCACCGGTGGTGTTGGTGGGTAAGGGCATCACTTTTGATACCGGCGGCATTTCCATCAAGCCCGCTGCCGAAATGGATGAAATGAAGTTCGACATGTGTGGCGCAGCGAGTGTGCTTGGTGTGTTTCGTGCACTTGGAGAATTGCAACCTGCGATCAATGTGGTTGGCCTCATTCCCGCCTGTGAGAACATGCCGGATGGTCGGGCTGTGAAACCCGGTGACGTTGTCTCCAGCATGAGCGGTCAGACCATTGAAGTGTTGAATACGGACGCGGAAGGTCGGTTGGTTCTGTGTGATGTCTTGACCTACTCCGCGCGTTTCAAGCCTGCGGCATTGGTGGACATCGCCACCTTGACCGGGGCCTGTGTGATTGCTTTGGGGGGCGTGCGCAGTGGACTCTTTTCCAATAACGACGCGCTTGCCGCAGCCCTGTCAGTGGCCGGGGAGGCGGCTGAGGACCTTTGCTGGCGCATGCCGCTGGACGAGGACTACGCCGAGGGCTTGAAGAGTAATTTCGCGGACATGGGCAATGTGGCGGGGCGGGCGGGGGGATCTATCACCGCGGCCAAGTTCCTGCAGCGTTTTGTGGGAGAGCTTCCATGGGCGCACCTCGACATCGCCGGAACTGCATGGAAAGGGGGGGCCACAAAGGGCGCCACTGGTCGGCCTGTTGGGTTGCTGGTGCATTACCTGCTGGGCCATGCGCAGCAGTTGTCTGCGCAGAATGCGAGGAAAGAGGGTTCACCCGCGCAGCCAGCAAAGCGCAAGGGCCGCTCAAAGCCCGACTGAGATCGGTATGACCGAAATATCTTTCCACTTCAATGCGCCTGACAAACTGGTCTACGCATGCCGGTTTGCACGCAAGGCACAACGCAGTGGCGTGCGGCTCTTGATCGCCGGTCCTGCGGACATTCTGGCGGAACTGGACGGAATGCTCTGGAACATGATGCCTCAGGATTTTCTGGCGCATTGCCGCAGTGATGCTGGGGACGAGCTTTTGCGTTACTCGCCCGTGGTGCTCGCTCTGGATGCGCGGCAAGCGCCGCACCAAGAGATGCTGCTCAACATGGGAGGTGCAGTCCCTGAAGGGTTTGGTAGTTTTGCGCGTTTGGTCGAGGTGGTGAGTGCCACGGATGAAGCGGACCGGCGTGGAGCGCGAACCCGCTGGCGCCACTATGCATCGCGAGGGTATTCCATCACCCGCCATGATCTGGTATCGAAAGCTGACTGATGCCTCTTCCTCCCAAGTCGCTCCCTCGTTTTGTGCCCACCCTCACTGACGTGGTACAGGGGGCCGACGTGCTCCCCGTTTCAGTGCCACTGGCGCAACCAGCGGCATCGCCTCTGGCGGTCGAACCCTTCATTGCGAAACCTGCGCCATCGCCCCAGTTCGGGGTTTCGCCTCCTGCAGTGCCTGTGCAGACGTTGGACAGGAACGCGGCGGGTAATCACGGAGTTCGGCCCATCCAGTCATCCCCCCGCCCGGTACCGCCCTTGCCGCAGGGCATGGAAGAGTACATGGTGCACCGAGTGATGCAGCGCGTCGATGGCGTGCTGGATCAGCGGTTGCGTGAGGCGATTGCCCTGGTGATACAGGAGCAGACACGCTCCGTGCTGCCCCGCCTGCGGGAAGAGATTGAATCGGTGGTGCGGCATGCGGTCTATGAGGCGGTGGCCGACGAATTGGCCGCCGGCGCTTCGTCGCAGCCGGGGGGATGACAGGGTAACTCCCTGTGGTTTCCCGTGCATTTACGCGTGTTCCCTAGTGATCTGGCCCGTAAATTGCGATATGTTCACCTGCGTTGAGACACAAGAACTCTTCTCAGCGTTTATCTTTACTGGAGATTGATATGCAATTGAAGTTGAAACTGACCGCGGTTGCTGCTATCGCGGCTGTTGCTGGTATGGCCTCTGCACAAGAGCAAGTGGTCAAGATCGGCCATGTGGCTCCGGTTTCCGGTGCGCAAGCCCACTACGGCAAGGACAACGAAAATGGTGCGCGCATGGCCATTGAAGAATTGAATGCTCAGGGCATCACCATCGGTGGCAAGAAAATCAAGTTCGAGTTGCAAGCAGAAGACGATGCGGCGGACCCCAAGCAGGGCACGGCTGCTGCACAGAAATTGTGCGATGCCAAGGTGGCTGGCGTTGTGGGTCACCTGAACTCCGGTACGACCATTCCTGCTTCCAAGGTCTACAACGACTGTGGCATTCCTCATGTCACGGGTGCGGCCACCAACCCCAACCTCACGAAGCCTGGCTACAAGACCACCTTCCGCATCATTGCCAACGACAACGCCTTGGGTGCCGGACTGGCCTTCTACGCGGCTGACACGCTCAAGCTTAAGACCGTCGCCATCGTTGACGATCGCACGGCGTATGGCCAGGGTGTGGCCAACGTGTTCAAGAAGGTGGCTGCAGAAAAGGGCATGAAGGTGGTGGACGAGCAGTTCACGACCGACAAGGCCACCGATTTCATGGCCATCCTGACGGCTATCAAGTCCAAAAATCCTGATGCCATCTTCTTCGGCGGTATGGATCCCCAGGGTGGCCCGATGCTGCGCCAGATGGAGCAACTGGGCATGGGCAACGTGAAATATTTCGGTGGTGACGGTATCTGCACCTCCGAAATCGCCAAGTTGGCTGCCGGTGCCAAGACGCTGTCCAATGTGGTGTGTGCCGAAGGCGGCGCGTCACTCGACAAGATGCCCGGCGGCAAGGCATGGAAGGCCAAGTACGATGCCAAGTATCCAGGCCAGTTCCAAGTCTACAGCCCCTACACCTATGACGCCACGCAATTGATCGTGGACGCCATGAAGCGCGCCAATTCGGTGGACCCCAAGGTCTATACCCCCGAATTGCTCAAGTCGCAATTCAAGGGCGTGACCTCCACGATCGCATTTGAGCCTAACGGCGAAATGAAGAACCCCGCCATCACACTGTATGTGTACAAGGACGGCAAGAAGACCCCTCTGAACTGAATTCAGAGGCACCTTGGCAGCATCTCTGGGTGCTGCCCACCTACCAAAATGGCTTCCTGAAGGAAGCCATTTTTTATAGATGCCTGCCCAATCCACAACGACGGGAGCGGGCGGCTGCGCCAATACTCAGCGCCGGACCTGCAGTGCGCCCGGGTTCACGATATTCGTGGGTGTACCCTTGATGTAGTTCACCACGTTGTCGAAGGCAGCACCGAAATACAACTCGTAGCTGTCCTGCTCGACGTAACCGATGTGGGGTGTGCAGATACAGTTTTCCAGGCGCAGCAGGGCATGGCCTTGCAGGATGGGTTCGCTCTCAAACACATCAACGGCCGCCAAACCGGGGCGTCCTCGGTTCAGCGCTGCAATCAGGGCGTCAGGTTCAATCAATTCAGCGCGCGAGGTATTGACCAGCAGTGCGGTGGGCTTCATGCACGACAGGTCTTCCAGCGAAATGATGCTGCGGGTTTCATCATTGAGTCGCAGGTGCAGAGAGAGCACATCGCACTGCGAGAAGAACTCTTCCCGGTTGGTGGCCGCCTGGTATCCATCGGACAGGGCCTGGGCGCGGGAGGCCTCACGACCCCACACGCGTACGTTCATGCCAAATGCCCGGCCGTAGCCGGCCACCAGTTGTCCTATACGGCCATAGCCCCAGATGCCCAGTGTTTTTCCTCGCAGTACGCTGCCGATGCAGAAGTTGGGGGGCATCGAGGCCGTTTTGAGGCCGGACTGCTGCCAGGCGCCATGTTTGAGATTGGCGATGTACTGGGGCAAGCGCCGCATGGCTGCCATCACCAGCGCCCAGGTAAGTTCAGCCGGCGCCACAGGTGAACCCACACCTTCGGCCACGGCGATGCCGCGCTCGGTGCACGCAGTCACATCGATATGGCTGCCGATCTTGCCGGTTTGGGCAATCAGTTTCAGTCGAGGCAGTTTTTCGACCAGCTGGCGCGTGATCTGGGTGCGTTCACGCACCAGCACGATGATGTCTGCATCCTTCAGGCGCACCGCCAGTTGCCCCTGACCTTTCACCGTGTTGGTGTAGACCTTTGCTGAGTAGGGATCGAGCCGGCTTGCGCAATGGAGTTTGCGCACCGCATCCTGATAGTCATCCAGAATCACAATATTCATCCCGCCATTGTGCCTTGGCGGGGGCTGGTCGGAGGTCTTGCCGCCCCTAGGCTCTCGAACAGAATGCAACGCTTTGTGGCACCCGTTGCGCCAGAGCTGGGGATGTGGGCCTCAGTGGCATGTTTCGCAAGCGGCCATGCGCTCCAGCTCGGCGCAGACATCGGCCATGCGGCCCGAGATGACCATGCGCCCGACCTCCGAGCGGGATGCCGGATGCAGAACGCGCACCGGGCGTCGGGTGCCTCGACGGCTTGCGGCGCCCGGTCCGGTGGTGGCGCAAGACGCACTGTGCATGCGAGCAGCGGGCTGACAGCCCGTGCTGCCTGACGCCGAACCTGCCACCTCTGGGACGATGCTGGCCACCGCGCAGGACGAAAGACCTTCGTGGCGCACGCCGGGTGTGCGCGCCGCGTGCGCAGGGCTGTGCGCAGGCGTGCAGCGCCTGGGATGCAGCCATTGCGCGAGGGTGTGAATCGGTTGAGATAGTGCAGAGAGTGCGAACAAGGCAAGTCCCATGTGAAAACTCCATGTATCAGGGGTTGAGCACAGGCAGGATTGCAGGGGGTGCGCGCTCTCAGGGCTGGAAAACCCGCCAGGGGCTTGCCAAACGCCCGCCACCTGAGGCGCGCAGCAGAGGATGGGGAATTACATGAGCATGGTGTTGCGGATCAAGCCCACGGCCAGGCCTTCAATCGCGAAAACCTCGCCTGGCTGAACCACAATCACGGGGTAATCGGGGTTTTCGGGCAGCAGCTCAATGGTGCTGGCCGTGCGACGCAGGCGTTTGACGGTGACATCGTCACCCAGCCTGGCCACCACGATCTGGCCGTTGCGGGCTTCCCGGGTGGATTGCACGGCTAGCAGATCGCCGTCCATGATGCCGGCGTCGCGCATGGACATGCCGCGCACCTTGAGCAGGTAATCGGGCTTGTGCTGGAAGAGGCTGTTTTCCACGCTGTAGGTCTGGTCCACATGCTCCTGCGCGAGAATGGGCGAGCCTGCCGCTACGCGGCCAATCAGGGGCAAGACCAGCTGCGACAATCCCGGGATAGGCAGGCTGAACTGGGTGCCGCGCGCCGCATTGATGGAGCGCACTGTGTCACCACGCAAGCGGATGCCGCGGGACGTGCCGCTGACCAGTTCGATGACACCCTTGCGGGCAAGGGCCTGCAGGTGCTCTTCTGCGGCGTTGGCGGACTTGAAGCCCAGCTCTGTGGCGATTTCTGCCCTGGTGGGCGGAGCGCCGGTGCGGGAGATGGCCACCTGGATTAGGTCCAGGATTTGTTGCTGGCGGGCCGTGAGCTTGGGGTTGTCGAGCATGGTGTTTCCAGTGCGTGCCACGTTGGTGGGGATAACTGTTTATTAATCCAGTAACTGTATTTTTCACCAGTTTTTCAAAGGATGCAAGTGAACACGCAAAAAATTGTGGTGCTGGGAACCGGTGGAACCATTGCTGGCACATCTGCTACCCGGGGCGACAACATTGGCTACACCGCCGCGCAGGTGGGTGTTGAGCAGTTGCTGCATGCGGTGCCCGGCTTGCAGGCAGCGGCCTGCGGGGGGTTGTTGGCCGAGCAGCTTGCACAGCTGGACAGCAAGGACATGGAGTTCAGCGTGTGGCAGACGCTGGCAGAGCGTTGCGCCAGCGCGCTCGCCGATCCCGAGGTGCGCGGCGTGGTCATCACCCACGGCACGGATACGCTGGAAGAGACCGCCTGGTTCTTGCACTCGGTGCTGGATGCCCGCAAGCCGGTGGTGTTGACCTGCGCGATGCGGCCCGCCACGGCCTTGACGCCTGACGGACCGCAGAACCTGCTCGATGCCGTCGCGGTGGCGGCGACTGCGGGGGCCCGGGGCGTCATGGTGGTGGCGGCCGGCGTGGTGCATGGCGCGCAGCGTGTGCAGAAGGTGCATCCCTACCGGGTAGATGCATTCAGTTCGGGCGAGGCCGGCCCGCTGGGCTGGGTGGAGGAGGGGGCGGTGCGTTTGGTGCAGGATTGGCCGTTGGCGCGATCAGTGCAAGCACAAGTTGCTCTTGAAAAGATAGTCAATTGCGTGCAATGGCCGCGCGTCGAGGTGGTGATGGGCTACGCTGGCGCAACGGGTGCGCTGGTGGATGCGCTGTTGCGCGATGGCGTGCAGGGCATCGTGGTGGCCGCCACGGGCAACGGCACGCTTCACCATGTGCTGGAATCAGCGCTGCTGCGCGCGCAGGCGGCGGGTGTGAAAGTAGTGCGTTCCACGCGCTGCCCGGAAGGCCAGGTGCTGCCCAGGCCTGGCGATGCGCTACCCGATTCCCGGGGCCTGTCTCCGGTGAAGGCACGCATCTCGCTGATGCTGGACCTGCTGTGGTGACCGCTTATCGCAGTGCCGCACCGGACGCACAGCCGGTGCGGATCGAGCGGAGATTCAGCTCGCCAGGGCCTGCATTGCGCGTGCCGTGATTTCTTCGACGCTGCCTGTGCCGCTGATGGCGCGGTATTTGGGGGCGGCGCCGGGTTCGGCCTGGGCCCAGTGGCTGTAGTAGTCCACCAGCGGGCGGGTCTGGTCGCTGTAGACCTGCAGGCGTTTCTTGACGGTTTCTTCCTTGTCGTCTTCGCGCTGGATCAGGTCTTCACCGGTCAGGTCGTCCTTGCCTGCCACCTTGGGTGGATTGAACTTGACGTGGTAGGTGCGGCCACTGGCGGGGTGCGAACGGCGACCGCTCATGCGCTCGATGATGGCGTCGAACGGCACGTCGATTTCGAGCACGTAGTCGAGCCTGACGCCAGCCGCCTTCATGGCGTCGGCCTGTGGAATGGTGCGGGGAAAACCGTCGAACAGAAAGCCCTGGGCGCAGTCGGGTTGGGTGATGCGTTCCTTGACGAGGCCGATGATGATGTCGTCGCTGACCAGGGCGCCCGAATCCATCACGGCCTTGGCCTGCAGGCCCAGCGGCGTGCCAGCCTTGACGGCTGCGCGCAGCATGTCGCCGGTGGAGATTTGCGGGATGCCGTATTTCTGGCAGATGAACGTGGCTTGCGTGCCCTTTCCGGCACCGGGGGCGCCCAACAAAATCAGTCTCATGGAAATCCTCGAAGGTTAGAAATCAGCGGGCACGGCTGGCAGCAGGCGCAACGAAGGCCCAAGACGCAGTGCTTTCTTTGCGGGCAAGGATAGCATGTGCATGCCTTGCCCTGGCTTACTGGCGCGTCCCCAATCAGTGGCGGCGCGCGGGGTTTCAGGCCAGCAGCGCGCGCACCCGATCCAGGTCGGCGGGCGTGTCCACGCCCGGGCCGGGAGCCTGCGCCGCGATGTGCACGGCAATGCGGTGGCCATGCCACAAGACGCGCAACTGTTCCAGCGCTTCCACCGCCTCGGTGGGCGCCTGGGCCAGGCCAGGAAACTGCCGCAAAAAGCCGGCGCGATAGCTGTAGATGCCGATATGGCGCAGCGGTGCGAACCCGTTCAGGGCCGCCACGCCCGGTGCAGCCTGGGCTGCGGCGCCTTGCCACCAGGACTGGCCCGCGTGGTCGCGGGCGTGCGGAATCGGTGCCCGGCTGAAATAGTGGGCCAGGCCCCGCGCGTCCAGCACGACCTTGACGACACTGGGGTTCTCGTAGTCGGCCAGGGTGTGGATGGCGTGGGCTGCCGTGCCCATGCTGGCTTCGGGGCGGGCGGGCAGCAGGGCCGCCACGGCGTCGATGAGCGCGGGGTCCATCAGGGGCTCGTCGCCCTGCACGTTGACCACCACGGCATCGCCGTCCAGCCCGAGCTGGGTGCAGGCTTCTGCCAGCCGGTCGCTGCCGCTGGCGTGGTCGGTGCGCGTGAGCAGGGCCTGCACCCCGTGGGCCTGGCAGGCTTGCAGGATGCGCGGGTCATCGGCCGCCACCACCACGCGGGCCGCGGCGCTCTGGGCGGCACGGCGGGCCACATGCACCACCATGGGCAGGCCGGCGATGTCGGCCAGGGGCTTGTCGGGCAGGCGGCTCGATGCCATGCGTGCCGGAATCAGCACCGTGAAGCCGGTGGCCGTGGCGGGGCTCACGCCTCCAGTTCCTCGTCGGTCAGGGTGCGCGCCTCGTTTTCCAGCAGCACGGGAATGCCGTCGCGCACAGGGTATGCCAGGCGGGCGCTGCGCGACACCAGTTCCTGGCGCTCGCGGTCATAGGTCAACGGACCTTTGGTGACAGGGCAGACCAGCAATTCAAGCAGTTTGGGATCCATGGCGGCGTTTTCCGGAAATCAGGCAGAGGGGGATGATAGCGGTGCGGTCCGCCACGCCGAAAGCCGGGCATCGAGGGCGGCCATGAAGGCGGGATCGATCCAAACCTCCAGTGGCACCGCCAGCGCATCGGGATGCAAAGGCCAGAGCTTGACCGCGTCTTTTTCAGTGCACATCAGTGCCAAGCGTTTATCGGAAAAACGCTTCCAGCGATTGAAATCATAGTGATCTGGCAGGGCTTCGGCGCCTGCCACCTGCAGGCCTTGCGCCCGCAGCATGGCAAAGAATTCTTCGGGCCGGGCAACTGCCGCCACGGCATGCACCGGACCGCCACGCAGCGAGGCCAGTGGCACCTGCCGGCCATCCGCGCGCAATGCATGGGGCGCCAGCCTGCGCTGCAGCGCAAAACTGGGCGCGCTCCCGGCGGGGGGCTGGCCGGCGTGCAGCACCCAGTCCACCGGCCTTGGCCAGGGCTCGCGCAGGGGACCGGCGGGCAGCAAAAAGCCGTTGCCCAGGCCGTCACTGTTGAAGACGCAGATCTCCAGGTCGCGCGCCAGGGCCAGGTGCTGCAGGCCGTCGTCGCACACCAGGATGTCGGTGCCGGGGTGGGCGGCGAGCAGCGCACGCGCCGCCGTGATGCGCTGGGGCGCCACGAAAACGGGTGCGCTGGTGGCACGGACAATCAGGGCGGGTTCATCCCCCACTTCGAGGGCCGGGCTGTCGGGGCGCACCGCGCGGCAGTCGCGGGTGCTGCGGCCATAGCCGCGCGAGATCACGCCCGGCTGCCAGCCCTGTGCCTGCAGATGCCGCACCAGGGCAATCACCGCGGGGGTCTTGCCCGCGCCGCCGGCAATCACGTTGCCCACCACGATGACCGGCACGCCTGGGTGTTCGGTGCGCAGCATGCGCAGTCGGTACAACGTGCGCCGCAGCGCCACCAGCGCGCCGTAGGCCAGGGACAGGGGCCACAAGGCCCAGGCTGCAGGCCCGCGCGAGCGCCAGATGCGTGCCAGGCCCGTAGGCTGCAGGCCACCGGTGGCCAGGTTGACCGCGGGGGAAGGAGAGGGCGGCTGCGGCCCGGAGGCAGCCATCGTGGCTAGCGGCCGTTGCCTGCGCGCGCGCCCGCCGACGACTGCGTGGCAAACGTGATCTGGCTCAGGCCCACGCGCCGTGCGGCCTCCATCACGGTCACCACCGCCTGGTGGGGCGCCGTGGCGTCCGCGCTGATGATGATCACGCTGTCGCGGCCGGCGCTGGCCGCCTGGCCCAGCGCACGGGCCACCGCATCCACGCCCTTGCCGTCGACGGCGGCCTTGTTGACGGCATAGCGGCCGTCGGCCGCCACGGCCACGATCACTTCCTTGGGATGGTCGCGCTGCTGCTCGGCGTCGGCCACGGGCAGCGTCAGCTGCAGCTCGGTGAACTTGCTGTAGGTGGTGGTCAGCATCATGAAGATGAGGATCACCAGCAGCACATCGATGAACGGGATCAGGTTGATCTCGGGTTCATCCTTGGCACGGGGGCGAAAGTTCATGCGCTCAGTCTTTCCGGCACCGCGGGGCGCTCATTTCGTTTTGCGCAGCCGCAGGATGTGGCGCACAAACTGCTCGGAGGCCAGCTCCAGCGTGAGCAGGTAGGCGTCCACGCGGCTGCGGAAATAGCGCCAGAAGATCAGCGCCGGAATCGCCACGATCAGGCCGAATGCCGTGTTGTACAGCGCAACCGAGATGCCATGTGCCAGCTGCGCCGGGTTGCCGCCGCCCATGGCCTGGCTGGCGCCGCCGGTGCCCACCTGCGAGCCAAAAATCTCGATCATGCCGATCACGGTACCCAGCAGGCCCAGCAGCGGGGCTGCCGAGGCTATGGTTGCCAGGGCATTGAGGTATTTTTCGAGCCGGTGCGCCACGGTGCGCCCGGAGCCCTCCATGGTGGCGCGCAAATCGGCCTCGGTGCACAGGGGGTTGTTGTTGAAGGCGCGCAGGCCGCTGGCCAGCACCTCGCCCAGCGCGGAGTTCTGGGCCAGCTGGTTCACCACATCGGGCGTGGGAACGGCCTTGGCCGATACGGTGATGGCTTCGTCCAGCAGTTTGGGTGGGGCGACACGCGCGGTTTTCAGGGCCACGAAGCGCTCGAAAATCAGCGCCAATGCCAGGACAGAGCAGGCGATCAGTGGCCAGATGGGCCAGCCTGCGGCTTGTATGATGGACAGCAATTTTCTCTCCGCTCGGATGAAGGCAAGCGGCGATTATGGCCCAGCTCGCCAGGCCTCTCGTGACACAGAAAGTTACGCAAAGTTGCGTAGTGGATGCCGTTTTCTCACCCACAAAATCTGTGGATAACTTTGTGGGCAACTGGGCTTGCGGGGCTCGCAAAGCGGCGCCACGCCGTGGATTCAACAGATTGATGAAAAATTGATCAGTGAAAAATCTTTATAAATCAATGAGTTGCGCGTATTTTCGTGTTTTCCGGCAGATTCTGATCGTAGGGGGGACAGTGACTGCTGCTCGCTCCGCGCTGTGGAGTAGTCACTGGGCGCATCGCCTGCAAACCCTGGTGCTGTCTCATGCCTGAGCCCTCCAGTCTTGTAACTGCGCCACGAATCTGGGAAGTTGGCGCGCTGTGCCGCGCCATTGCTGATGCGCTGGAGGCGCGATTCAACCCGGTGGCGGTGCGCGGAGAGATCACGGGCTTTTCGCGCGCATCCAGCGGGCATTGCTACTTCTCGGTGAAAGATGCGAACGGCCAGTTGCGTTGCGCCATGTTCCGCCGCTCGGCCAGTCTGCTTGACTTTTCGCCGCGCGATGGCGAACTGGTGGAGCTGCGCGGGCGCATTGGTGTGTACGAAGCCCGGGGCGATCTGCAGTTCATCGTCGAGAGCATGCAGCGCGCGGGCCAGGGAGCGCTGTTCGAGCAGTTTTTGCGGCTCAAGGCGCAGCTGGAAGGTGAAGGCCTTTTTGATGCTGCGCGCAAGCGGCCTCTGCCGCTGCAGCCGCGGGCCATTGGCCTGGTCACGTCGCCGGGCGCGGCCGCGCTGCACGATGTGGTGACGGCGCTGCGCCGGCGGGTGCCGCATATTCCGGTGGTGCTGGTGCCGGCGCTGGTGCAGGGCGCGGCGGCCCCGCAGTCCCTCGCCAAGGCGCTCTCAAAACTGTATCTCCTGGCGCAGGCAGGACAAGCGCCTGGGGCCGGTTTGACTCCCCACCCAGCCATTGATGTAATCCTGCTGGTGCGCGGTGGCGGCTCCATCGAAGACCTGTGGGCCTTCAACGACGAGCAGCTTGCGCGCACCATCGTGCAAAGCCCGGTGCCGCTGGTGAGCGGCGTGGGCCACGAAACCGACTTCACCATCGCCGACTTCTGCGCCGACCTGCGTGCGCCCACGCCCACGGCCGCGGCCGAGCTGGTGGCCCAGCCGCGCGAGGTGTGGTTGGGAGCGCTGGGCTTGCTGGCGGGCCGGTTGGTTGATGGCGCGCAGCGCCAGCTTGACACCCGCCACCAGCGGCTGGACCAGGCCGCCGCCCGCCTGGGCCGGCCCTCGGGCCTCGTGTCCCGGCAGCAGATGCAGCTGGCGCGCCTGGCCCAGCGCATGCGCCATGGATTGCTATTGAAAATGCAGCAACTAGCGCATGTACAGCAAACGCTGGGGGTCGATTTGCCTTCCGCATTGCAGCGGCGGCTGGCGCTGCAGGCCGAGCGCCTGGACCGCGCGGCCCTGCGGCTGCAGCTGCTCGATCCGCGCCTGGTGCTGCAGCGGGGCTATGCGTTGTTGACCGACACCACCGGCCAGGCCGTCACCAGCGTGCGCCAAGCGCAGCCGGGCGATGCCCTGCGCGCCACGCTGGCCGATGGCGCGGTGGATGTCACCGTGGTGCAGCCACGCCTGCTGTAGGACAAATCCGCCTTTCTCGCGCAACGGCGGGTGTTCTCGCGCAACCCGCAGCACAGGTCGATTGTTCTTCCTACAATGCCTGCTGGCCCCGAGCCCGACCGCATTGCTGCGCAAGCACTGCGAATGTCTATCCCAGAATTTCAAACCACGAGGAAACACCATGGAACACACCCTTCCCCCGCTGCCCTACGCGATTGACGCCCTGGCCCCGCACTACAGCCAGGAAACGCTGGAATACCACCACGGCAAGCACCACAACGCCTATGTGGTGAACCTCAACAACCTGCAAAAGGGCACCGAGTTTGAAGCCATGACGCTCGAGGAGATCGTCAAGAAATCCAGCGGCGGCATCTACAACAACGCCGCCCAGATCTGGAACCACACCTTCTTCTGGAGCTGCATGGCGCCCCAGGGCGGTGGCGAGCCCACGGGCGCACTGGCTGCGGCCATCCATGCCAAGTTTGGCTCGTATGCGGCTTTCAAGGAAGCCTTCGTGAAGTCGGCCGTGGGCAACTTCGGCTCGGGCTGGACCTGGCTGGTGAAGAAGGCCGATGGCAGCGTGGACATCGTCAACACCGGCGCCGCCGGCACGCCGCTGACCACGGCCGACAAGGCCCTGCTGACGGTGGATGTGTGGGAACACGCCTACTACATCGACTACCGCAACCAGCGCCCCAAGTTTGTGGAAACCTTCCTGGACAAACTGGTGAACTGGAAGTTCGCCGAAGCCAACTTCGCCTGAAGCAGGCAGCAGGGGCGGGCGCTTCACCCGCTTTGCCTATCAAACCAGAACGGCCCTTGCGGGCCGTTTTGTGCTTTTGGGGCTGCAGCGCTTTGCTGGAAAGCACTTGAAGCTATATTAAAAATAGCTAGACATGGCGCATCAACGCCGCGTGAACGGGGCCCCGCCGAGCTTGAAACCGGCCTTGATGCCCTTCTTGCCGAACCATCCCTGGTTCATCTCCAGCACGTAGCGCACGGGTTGGGCCGAGCAATGCGAGTCGGTGGTCTGGGGTTTCATGTCGGCCAGATTGACGATGGTGCCGTCATCGGCCACAAAGGCCGCGGTCAGCGGCAGCAAGGTGTTCTTCATCCAGAAGCATTGCACGCCGGGCTGCTCGAAGATGAACAGCATGCCTTCCTGGGCGGGCATCTCCCTGCGGTGCATCAGGCCGGTCTGGCGCTGTTGCGGCGTTTGCGCCACCTGGGCGTCGATGCGGTGCATGCCGGCTGTGAGCTCGACGCGCTGCAGCGCCAGTTGCGGCCCGTCCTGGGCGGTTGATGCGGTGGCCCACAACGCCACCACGCACCCCCCCAGGGCGGTCAACGCGGTGGCGATGGGGCCAGACATGCGGCGTGCGGTGTGGTGGCGGGCAGAGAGTGTTGTTGGCATGGAGCGATGTGGAACGATGGCAGACAGGTGAACGGTAGCAGGCGCAGACCAAAAACAGAAACGCCCGCGAACGCGGGCGATTTTGAAGCAACCGGGGCCGCCACCGCAGGGCCGGCCCGCGCCACCGTGATCAGGCGGCTTTCTTGGCGACCTTCCTGGTTTTCTTGGCGGCCACTTTCTTGTGCTTGGCCTTGGCAGGTGCCTTGGCGGCCTTGGTGGCAGGAGCCGGGGCTGCTGCAGGCGCGGGCGCTGCCATGGGCGCCGCCATCGGAGCAGGCGCGGGAGCGGGGGCGGGGGCGGGTGCAGCGGCTGGGGCTTGTGCAAAAGCACCTGCAGCGAACAGACCAGCCATCAGGACAGCGAGTAGTTTTTTCATGTGTGCCATTTCCTTGACGAATCGTCGGGGTGAGTGCTTCGCGAACCGCCGCGAAGCTCCACGTGCAACGGTGGCCGCGAGCGCGGCGTTGACAGGGAAACCGGCATTGCAGGCCCATTGGATCAAAAAATTGGTCAAATTGCGTGCTTCATTTCGTATGGTGATATTCGATTGCAAAAAAGCCGGGTGGGGTCGGATGCAAAAAAGCACAATGGCGGGGTTCGATCACTGCTACCGGCTGGGCCACCATCCGGTGGTTTTTTTCAGCCATTTCTTGAGACATAAGCGATGAGTACCCAGCAACCCACCATCATCTACACCCTGACCGACGAGGCGCCTCGCCTGGCCACCGCTTCTTTTCTGCCGATCGTGCGCACCTTTGCCGCGCCTGCGGGCATCAACGTGGCAGAGAGCGACATTTCGGTGGCGGCCCGCGTGCTGGGTGAGTTCCCCGAATGCCTGAGCGACGCACAGAAGGTGCCGAACACGCTGGCCGCGCTGGGCAAGAAAACCCTGGAGCCCGATGCCAACATCATCAAGCTGCCCAACATCAGTGCCTCGGTGGGCCAGCTGATCGCCTGCATCAAGGAACTGCAGGGCAAGGGCTATGCGCTGCCAGACTTTCCCGAAGACCCCAAGACCGACGAGGACAAGGCGATCCGTGCGCGCTATGCCAAGTGCATCGGCAGCGCCGTGAACCCCGTGCTGCGCGAAGGCAACTCCGACCGCCGCGCGCCCCGGGCCGTCAAGGAATACGCACGCAAGAACCCGCACAGCATGGCTGAGTGGAGCCAGGCTTCGCGCTCGCATGTCTCGCACATGCACGCGGGCGACTTCTACCATGGCGAAAAGTCCATGACGCTGGACCGCGCCCGCGACGTGAAGATGGAACTGCTCACCAAGAGTGGCAAGACCATCGTGCTCAAGCCCAAGGTGTCGCTGCTCGACCGCGAGATCATCGACAGCATGTTCATGAGCAAGAAGGCATTGCTGGAGTTCTACGAAAAGGAAATCGAAGACGCGCGCAAGACCGGCGTGATGTTCTCGCTGCACGTCAAGGCCACGATGATGAAGGTCTCGCACCCCATCGTGTTCGGCCACTGCGTGAAGATTTTCTACAAGGACGCGTTCTCCAAGCACGGCAAGCTGTTCGAAGAGCTGGGCGTGAACGTGAACAACGGCATGGCCAACCTCTACGAAAAAGTGGCCACCCTGCCCACGGCCCAGCGCGAAGAAGTGCTCAAAGACCTGCACGCCTGCCACGAAGGCCGCCCCGAGCTGGCCATGGTCGATTCGGCCAAGGGCATCACCAACTTCCACTCGCCCAACGACATCATCGTGGACGCCTCCATGCCCGCCATGATCAGGAACGGCGGCAAGATGTGGGGCGCCGATGGCCGCCTGAAGGACGTGAAGGCCGTGATGCCCGAATCGACCTTCGCCCGCATCTACCAGGAGATCATCAACTTCTGCAAGTGGCATGGCGCGTTCGACCCCAAGACCATGGGCACGGTGCCCAACGTGGGACTGATGGCCCAGCAGGCCGAGGAATACGGCAGCCACGACAAGACCTTCGAGATCCCCGAGGACGGCGTGGCCAACATCACCGACCTGGCCACCGGCGAAGTGCTGCTCAGCCAGAACGTGGAAGCCGGCGACATCTGGCGCATGTGCCAGGTCAAGGACGCCGCCATCCGCGACTGGGTCAAGCTGGCCGTCAACCGCGCCCGCAACTCGGGCATGCCCGTGGTGTTCTGGCTCGATGCCTACCGTCCGCACGAGGCCCAGCTGATCACCAAGGTCAAGATGTACCTGCACGAGCATGACATCGCCGGCCTGGACATCCAGATCATGAGCCAGGTGCGCGCCATGCGCTACACGCTCGAGCGCGTGATCCGCGGCCTGGACACCATCAGCGCCACCGGCAACATCCTGCGCGACTACCTCACCGATCTGTTCCCCATCATGGAACTGGGCACCAGCGCCAAGATGCTGTCCATCGTGCCGCTGATGGCCGGTGGCGGCATGTACGAAACCGGCGCCGGCGGCTCGGCGCCCAAGCATGTGCAGCAGCTGGTGGAAGAAAACCACCTGCGCTGGGACTCGCTGGGCGAGTTCCTGGCACTGGCCGTGTCGTTGGAAGACCTGGGCTTGAAAACCGACAATGCACAGGCCAAGGTACTGGCCAAGACGCTGGATGCCGCCACCGGCAAGTTGCTGGACAACAACAAGAATCCCTCGCCCAAGACCGGCCAGCTCGACAACCGCGGCAGCCAGTTCTATCTGGCCCTGTACTGGGCGCAAGAGCTGGCCGCGCAGACCGACGACGCCGCGCTGGCAAAGCGTTTTGCCCCGCTGGCCGAGCAACTGGCCGCCAACGAGCAAAAGATCGTGGACGAGCTCAATGCCGTGCAGGGCAAGCCCGCCGATATCGGTGGCTACTACCTGCCCGATCTGGCCAAGCTGGACGCCATCATGCGGCCCAGCCAGACCCTGAACGCGGTGCTTTCCGCCGCTGCCTGACAGCCGCGTGGCGGGCCCCTGACACGGGACCGCCACGACAGGTCAACCAAAATGCCGCACTGCGGGCCCAGGCCTGCCGTGCGGCATTTTTTTGCCGGGTGCGCATCGTGGGAGCTGGCGGCGTCAATCCCGTTTGCTGCAAGTGTGTACGGCAGCTCGCCGCAACGTGCGTGCCGGTAAAATTGCAGCGTTTCACGGATTTTTCAAACCCGCTGCAGTTCATTCCAACATCCCACTGGAGTCTCCCGACATGACCAGCTACCAGCACATTCAGGTGCCTGCCGAAGGCCAGAAAATCACCGTCAACGCCGACATGACCCTCCATGTGCCGGACCAGCCGATCATTCCCTTCATCGAAGGCGACGGCACCGGTGCCGACATCACCCCCGTGATGCTCAAGGTGGTCGATGCCGCGGTGGCCAAGGCCTACGGCGGCAAGCGCAAGATTCACTGGATGGAAGTGTTTGCCGGCGAAAAATCCACCAAGGTGTATGGCCCCGACGTGTGGCTGCCCGAAGAAACTCTGCACGCCGTCAAGGACTACGTGGTCTCCATCAAGGGCCCGCTGACCACGCCCGTGGGCGGTGGTATCCGCTCGCTGAACGTGGCCCTGCGCCAGGAGCTCGACCTGTATGTGTGCCTGCGCCCCATCCAGTATTTCGATGGCGTGCCCTCGCCGGTGAAAGAGCCCCACAAGACCAACATGGTGATCTTTCGCGAAAACTCGGAAGACATCTACGCTGGCATCGAATTCGAAGCCGAATCCGACAAGGCCAAAAAGCTCATCAAGTTCCTGCAGGACGAGATGGGCGTCAAGAAGATCCGCTTCCCCGCCACCTCCGGCATCGGGGTCAAGCCCGTCTCGCGCGAAGGCACCGAGCGCCTGGTGCGCAAGGCCCTCCAGTACGCCATCGACAATGACAAACCCAGCGTGACCATCGTGCACAAGGGCAACATCATGAAGTTCACCGAAGGGGGCTTTCGCGACTGGGCCTACGGCCTGGCGGCCAAGGAATTCGGCGCCGAACTGATCGACGGCGGCCCGTGGATGAAGTTCAAGAACCCCAAGACGGGCAAGGACATCGTCGTCAAGGACAGCATTGCCGACGCGTTCCTGCAGCAAATTTTGTTGCGCCCCGCTGAATACTCGGTGATCGCCACGCTCAACCTCAACGGCGACTACGTGTCCGACGCCCTGGCCGCGCAAGTGGGCGGCATCGGCATTGCCCCCGGCGCCAACCTGAGCGACACCATCGCCATGTTTGAGGCCACGCACGGCACGGCGCCCAAATATGCCGGCAAGGACTATGTGAACCCGGGCTCCGAAATCCTCTCGGCCGAGATGATGCTGCGCCACATGGGCTGGGTGGAAGCCGCCGACCTCATCATCAGTTCGATGAAGAAGTCGATTGCCAGCAAGAAGGTGACCTACGACTTCGCCCGCCTGATGGAGGGCGCCAAGCAGGTGAGCTGCTCCGGCTTTGGGCAGGTGATGATCGACCACATGTGAAGCGGTGTGCCAGCGTCTGCTGGCGCCCCCCCAAAAAAACAGAAAAACCCCGGTGCTGCCCTCAGCCCGGGGTTTTTTGCGTGTATCGGCCCTGTTGCGGCGTTTCATGCCCAGCGCAAGGGCGGAGCACCTGGGTTGGAATATGGCACGCGCAGCGCCTGCAGCACGCGCGGGGCGTTCAGTTTTCGACGTACCAGGCGTCCTTCAAGGCGCTGACCGTGGCCTCGGCCACCTCCGGCTGCGCGGCAAGCCAGGCCTGGGTGGCTTGGCGGTCGCCCTCGGTGGCGGAGCCGCGCAGGTAAGCCATCACGAAACCCTCACGCACCCAGCCGGACGCCGCCAGGTTGCGGGGCAAGATCAAGTCGGTCAGAAAGCGGTCCATCAGCGCCTCTTCCTGTTCGGGCGCCAGGGCCTGCTTCAACTTCAGCTCGTACTCGAAGCCGAGTTCCTGGAATTCGCCCACGCGCATCTTCTTGCGAAGGCGGCGGCTGCGTTGCTTGTTGGATGGCAGTGACATGGTAAATACTTGTGAAAGGTGAATGGGGTAATCGTGCCCGGCATTGTCACCCGGAAGGCGCCTTGGGCCCGGACACGCGAAGGGCTTGTGCCGCCGGACGTTAAATCCCCAGCACCTTGGCCACGTAATCCGCATCCTTGTCGCCGCGGCCCGAGAGGTTCACGAGGATGTGGGTGTCCTTGCTCAGCGTGGGTGCCACGCGCATGGCCCAGGCCACGGCATGGGCGCTTTCCAGCGCGGGAATGATGCCCTCCACGCGCGAGAGCTGCATGAAGGCATCCAGGCACTCCTTGTCGGTGACCGACTCGTACTGCACGCGCCCGATGTCCTTGAGGTAGCTGTGCTGCGGGCCCACGCCAGGGTAGTCCAGGCCCGAGGCGATGCTGTGCACGGCGGCGGGCACACCGGGGGCGTCCTCCAGCACGTAGCATTTCATGCCGTGGATCTCGCCGGGCTTGCCCATGCTCAGCGTGGCCGCATGGCGGCCGGGCTTGTCGGTGCCTTCGCCCGATGGCTCCACGCCCACCAGCTTCACGCTGGCGTCATTCAGGAAGGCGGTGAACATGCCCATGGCGTTGCTGCCACCGCCCACGCAGGCGGCCACGTAATCGGGCAGCTTGCCGTGCCTGGCCTGGAACTGCTCGCGTGCCTCGCGGCCGATGATGCTCTGGAAGTCGCGCACCATCATCGGAAAGGGGTGTGGGCCCACCACCGAGCCGATGGCGTAGAGGTAGTCCTTGGGGTTGGTGAGGTACTCCTCAAAGGCGCTGTCCACCGCCTCCTTGAGCGTGGCCGCGCCGCGCGTCACCGGCACCAGCTTGCAGCCCAGGATGCGCATCTTGGTGACGTTGGGGTGCTCCTTCTCGATGTCCACCTGGCCCATGTGGATCTCGCACGGAATGCCCACCAGCGCGCAGGCCGTGGCCAGCGCCACGCCGTGCTGGCCCGCGCCCGTCTCGGCAATCACCTTCTTCTTGCCCATGAACTTGGCCAGCAGCGCCTCGCCCAGGCAGTGGTTGATCTTGTGCGCGCCGGTGTGGTTCAGGTCCTCGCGCTTGAGGTGGATCTGCGCGCCACCCAGTTGCGCCGACAGCCGCTTGGCGTGGAAGATGGGGCTGGGCCGGCCCACGTAGTCGGCAAACAGCTGCGCTAGCTCGTCCTGGAAATCCTGCCGCTGCGTGATCTCGGCATAGGCGGCATTGATGTCGTCCATGGCCTGCTTGAGGTGCGGCGGCACCAACTGGCCGCCGTAGGGGCCGAAGAAGCCCGCGGTGTCGGGCATGGGGGCGAAGTCGGTGGAGGCTGTCATGGCAGTCGGTAGTGTGGTGATTGAAAATAATTCAGATTTGATAGCTTCCAGCGCTTTGCTGGCATGCGTTCAACGGCATTTTGATGCCTGTGCATTGCGGGGGGCTTACGCGGCATCCGCAGCGGCATGCCCAATATACGCGCGCGCCATGCTTCACGCCTTGATACAGGCCCCAGGTTGCGCCCCAGCATCGCACCGCGACAGAATGGTCCATGCACCTGCAACCCTACGAACGCGTGAACGGCATGCCCTTCACCGCCACGCGCGACGATGTCATCCGTGCCCACGGCCAGCCGCGCAGCGAAGCGCGCAACACCGTGGGCCTGACCGCGCTGGACTATGGCGATGTGGTTTACCGCTTTCAGGACAGCGGCCGGCTGGAAGAGGTGACGGCCCGCGCAGAGGTGTTGCACCTGGGCACCGTGGCCGTGCCTTTCCGCGACCTGACCGCGTTCGTGCGATCGAGCGACAGCGCGGCGTTTGACCGCGCGGGGTTTCTGGTCAGCCCACTGTATGGCATTGCCTTCGTGCCAGGGGAGCCTGGCTGGGTGACGGCGCTGGCGCGGCATTGTGTGGGGGAGTGGGAAGCCCTCAGGGCCTCGTAAGTGGTACCACCCGACCGCACTGGCAGAGTGCGTCTCGGATGGGGCTTGCTTGAACCAGAGCCGACGAAGCCGTATTGCACGTATTCTTGAAAGATGCGCTGTGTACAAGCGCCCGTTTTCTCGCATCAAAGGAGTTTTATGAGCTACATCCTTCAAGTGGATTTCCCGTACACCGGCCCCTGGGGACAGGAAATGGCCGCAGCCATGGACGGTCTTGCCCGATCCATCGCCGATGAGCCCGGCTTGATCTGGAAGATCTGGACCGAGAACCAGGAATCCAACGAGGCCGGCGGTATCTATTGCTTCAAGGATGCCCAGAGCGCACAGGCTTATTTGGCCATGCACACCGCACGGCTGAAGAGTTTTGGAATCCCTCAGGTGAATGGGAAGATTTTTGGTGTGAATGAGCCCTTGTCCAAGATCGACCATGCGCCACTTTGAAAAGTACCAAAGACAGTTGATGTTTAGGCTTGTGCGACACCTGCCCTCAGACCGTACTTGATCGAGGCTTGCCGCCGTGTTCCGGGCAGGCATCCCACAACCCTAAACAGAAGCAGCCGTAGAGAAATTAATAGTTTTCTGATTGCAATTGATTTTTAGGGCTGCGAGGCCTTGCTCTCAACATAAAAAGGGCGCTGTAGCTTGACGTTACAGCGCCCTTTTTTGCAGAAGGTTTACAGGTAAATCCGCCTTATCCGTTTTTCTGCAACATCTTGATCACGCTAGAAAAATCCTCCCCACCATGCCCCGCAATGCTGTGCGCCGCGTAAATGGCACGTGCCATGCCGCCCAGCGGGGTGCTGGCTTTCACGGCGGTGGCGTTTTCCTGGGACAGGCCCAAATCCTTGAGCATCAAATCCGTGCCGAAGCCGCCGGTGTAGCCTTTGCTGGCGGGGGCGTTTTCGTGCACGCCGGGGTAGGGGTTGTACTTTTCCAGTGCCCAGTTGCCGCCCGAGCTGCGGCGCATGATTTCACTCAGCACCTTGGGGTCGAGGCCGTTGGCCACGCCCAGGGCGATGGCCTCGCTGGTGCCCACCATCAGGATGCCCAGCAGCATGTTGTTGCAGATCTTGGCGGTCTGGCCTGCGCCCACGGCGCCGGCGTGGAAGATGTTGGCGCCCATTTTTTCGAGCAGGGGACGGGCGCGCTCCAGGGCGGCTGCCGTGCCGCCGACCATGAAGGTGAGCGTACCGGCGATGGCGCCGCCGGTGCCGCCGGAGACGGGGGCGTCTATGAAGTCGATGCCTGCAGCTTCAGCGGCCTTGGCCACTTTCTGGCTGGTGGCGGCGGCTATTGTGGAGCTGTCGATGACCAGCGCCCCCTTGGCGATGTGGGCCAGCAGGCCGGGCTGGCCGTTGCTGCCCAGGAACAGCGCTTCCACATGCTGGCTGGCGGGCAGCATGGTGATGATGGCCTCTGCCCCCTGCGCGGCGGCGGTGGCGCTGGCGGCAATGGCCACGCCGTCGGCGGCCAGTTTGTCGCAGGCAGGCTTGGAAAGGTCGAACGCCTGGACGGTGTGGCCGGCCTTGTGCAGGTTCAGGGCCATGGGGCCGCCCATGTTGCCGAGGCCAATGAATGCGATTTTCATGCTGCTGTCTCCTTGTGGTGATGGGGGTGAGGGGTGGATATTGGTATCAATTTGATAGCTTCAAGCGCTTTTTGCATAAGCATTAGCGGCCAAAAATGCTTGAAATCACGGGGTGTCGTCGTCAAAAATGCTGTGCCGCTTGCCCTTGGGGATGGATGGCGCTGCGGGCGGGCGGTTGGCTGCTGCACGCTTGCGCGGGGGCGTGGCCTTGGCCTGCGGGTTGTAGGCCAGGGCTTCGCGCAGCCAGAAATGCCACTGCGCACGCGTGGCGTAGCCGTTGGGTTCCACCCAGAAGTAGCCCTGCATCTTGCCCTCGGGCGAGAGCTCGCGCGTGGCCTGCATTTCCTGAAACTCGGCGTGCCGCCCCGGCGGCAGGCGCACCAGCAGTTCTTCGCCCTTGACGGCTATGCACAGCTTGCCGTCCACAAAGAAGGCATGGCTGCCAAACAGCCGGCGTTCGTCCACATCGCTGCGCTGCGCCAGCGCGGCGCGCACGGCGTCGATCAGGTGCAGGGTTTCGTCGCGGAGAGGGCGGGCCGGCATGGTTTGGGTTGAATGGGTTGTCAGCGCATGTGTATCAAGCGCTGGTAGCTATGAAAAACCTAGCGAATCACCTCCGTGGCGTCACCGTCCAGCATGCGCCGGGCAATGATCACGCGCATGATTTCGTTCGTGCCTTCCAGGATCTGGTGCACGCGCGCATCGCGCAGCAGGCGCTCCAGCGGGTATTCGCGGATGTAGCCGTAGCCGCCGTGCAGTTGCAGGGCTTCGTTGACCACGTTGAAGCCCGCGTCGGTGGCAAAGCGCTTGGCCATGGCGCAGTAGGTGGAGGCGTCGCGCGCGCCGGCGTCGAGCTTGGATGCCGCCAGGCGCACCATCTGGCGGGCGGCGACGAGTTCGGTGGCCATGTCGGCCAGCTTGAACTGCAGGGCCTGGAAGCTGGCGATGGGTTTGCCGAACTGCTTGCGGTCGTGCAGGTATTGCTGGGCGGCGTTCAGTGCGCCCTGGGCCGCGCCCACCGAGCAGGTGGCGATGTTGATGCGCCCGCCGTCCAGGCCTTTCATCGCTATCTTGAAGCCTTCGCCCTCGCGGCCCAGCAGGTGGTCGGCAGGGATGCGCACGTTGTCGAAGCTGATGGTGCGCGTGGGCTGACTGTTCCAGCCCATCTTGTGTTCCTTCTTGCCGTAGGTGATGCCGGCGCTGTCTGCGGGCACCACAAAGGCGCTGATGCCGCCCGCGCCCGAGGCCGCATCGCCGGTGCGGGCCATCAGCACCAACACGTCTGTGGCGCCCGCGCCGCTGATGAAGGCCTTGCTGCCGTTGATGACGTATTCGTGGCCAATCAGCTCGGCGCGCGTCTTGAGCGAGGCGGCGTCAGAGCCTGCGCCGGGCTCGGTCAGGCAGTAGCTGGCCAGCTTTTCGCCAGTGGTGAGCAGCGGGCCCCAGTGCTCGCGCACGGCGGGGGTGGCCCAGGTGCCCAGCATCCAGGTGGCCATGTTGTGGATGGTGATGAAGGCGGTGGTGCTGGGGTCGATGGCGGCCATTTCCTCGAACACCAGGGTGGCGTCGAGGCGGGGCAGGGCCAGGCCGCCGGCGTTCTCGGGCGCATACAGGCCGCAAAAACCCAGCTCGCCGGCCTTGGCGATGGCTTCCTTGGGGAAGATGCCTTCGGCGTCCCACTGCGCCGCGTGGGGCGCGAATTCGGCTTGCGCAAAGTCGCGGGCCGTCTGGGCAAAGGCGCGTTGTTCTTCGGTGAGTTCAAAGTCCATGGGGGAATCTCGCTGGGGTCTTGCGACGAAAGGGATCGGTCAGGGCTTTGCGGGCGTGTCGGCGCTGAGCCAACGCATGAGGTCCCGGCGGCGCTGCTGTATTTCGCGCGTGAGGCACTCATGGTAGAGCCGGGGGCCGTCGGGCTGCTGCTCGGTGGCGCGCGTGGCCTGTTTGCAGCGGGTGGTGCGCTCGCGCAGCCAGGCGCTGTGCTCCTGGCGCAGCTGCGGGCGCTCGTGGGCGGCCAGGGCGCGCATCACATCGGCATACAGCACGGCGATGGTGGTGTCTGCGGCCTGAAAGTCCTGCACCGCGCAGGCATTGACCTCGCCCACGCTGCCGCCGGGGCGGCAGGTGGCGCCGGCCTGTGCCCACGCACCGCCTGCCTGCAGCGCCAGCAGGGCGGTGGCGCACAAAGTTGCCACAGGCTGGCAGCCCGCCATTACTTCAGGCTGATGGTGGTGTTCACACCGTGGCTGGTGGTGCTGTCATCGAACCAGCGGGCCGTCACGGTCTTGGTCTGCGTGTAGAACATGATGACCTGCTTGCCGTAGGGCCCCAGGTCGCCCAGCTTGGAGGCGCGCGAACCGGTGAACGAGAACAGCGGCACCGGCACAGGAATTGGCACGTTGATGCCGACCTGGCCCACGTCGATTTCTTCCTGGAACTTGCGGGCCGCGGCGCCGCTTTGCGTGAAGATGGCCGTGCCGTTGCCGTTGGGGTTGGCGTTGATGAACTCGATGGCTTCGTCGATGTCGGCGGCGGGCACCAGGGCCAGCACGGGGCCGAAGATTTCCTGGTCGTAGATGGCCATGCCGGGCTGGACGTTCGAGAAGATCGTCGGGCCCACGAAGTTGCCCTTTTCATAGCCGGGCACCACGGGCTTGCGGCCGTCGAGTTCCAGCGTGGCGCCATCGGCAATGCCGCGTTCGATCAGGCCTTCCACGCGGGCCAGGGCCGTGCAGGAAACCAGCGGGCCCACGTCGGTGCCCTTTTCGGTGCCGCCGTTGACCTTGAGCGTCTTGGCCTTGGCCACGAGGTCAGGAATCCACTTTTGCGCCTCGCCCACCAGCACCACCACGGGCAGGGCCATGCAGCGCTGGCCAGCGGCGCCAAACGAGGCGCCGGCGATGGCGTTGAGCGTTTGCTCCTTGTTCGCGTCGGGCAGGATGATGGCGTGGTTCTTGGCACCCATCATGCATTGCGCGCGCTTGCCGGCCAGGGTGGCGCGGTTGTACACATGGGTGCCCACCTTGGTGGAGCCAACGAACGACACGGCCTTGATGTCCTTGTGGTCGCAGATGGCGTTGACCGCGCGCTCGCCACCGTGGATCACGTTCAGCACGCCGGGCGGAATGCCGGCTTCGAGCGCCAGCTCCACCAGGCGCATGGTGACCATGGGGTCCTGCTCGGAGGGCTTGAGCACGAAGGTGTTGCCCGTGGCAATGGCCATGGGGAACATCCACAGCGGAATCATGGCCGGGAAGTTGAACGGGGTGATGCCCGCGCACACGCCCAGCGGCTGCAGCAGGGTGTAGGTGTCCACGCCGCCGGCCACGTTGTTGGCCAGCTCGCCCAGCTGCAGGTTGCCGATGCTGGCGGCGTGCTCCACCACCTCCAGGCCACGGAACACATCGCCTTCGGCGTCGGGCAGGGTCTTGCCCTGTTCGGCCGTCAGCAGGGCGGCCAGCTCGCCCATGTTTTCACGGATGAGCTGCTGGTACTTGAGGAAGATGCGGGCGCGCGCGCCAATGGCGGTTTTCTTCCAGGTCTTGAAGGCTTCCTTGGCTGCGGCCACGGCGGCTTCGATTTCTTCGTCGGTGGCAAAGGGCACGCGGGCCAGCACTTCTTGCGTGGCCGGGTTGACCACGTCGCGCCACTCGGTGGTCTTGGATTCGACAAACTGGCCGCCGATCAGCAGCTTGACGGTGGGGGCCAGTGCGGCCACGTTGGTGGGTGCGTTCATGGGGTGGTCTCCTGGAGGAAAGTGCGGGCAAATCGCCCAAAACCCCGCCATGGTAGCTGTGCGAAATTGTCAGCACAATAGACAATCGTGCGCACAAGGTTTGCAAAAACGCACATTCACGACCACAAGGCGGCACCATGGACTGGGACAACCTGCGTTACTTTCTGGAACTGGCCCGCGCCGGCACGCTGGTGGGCGCCGCCCGCCGCCTGGCGGTGGACCACACCACGGTGGCGCGCCGCCTGCAGGCGCTCGAAAAACAGGTGGGCTCGGCCCTGTTTGCACGCGAGGCCGGCGGCCACCGGCTGACCGAGGCCGGGCGCGCGCTGCTGCCCCAGGTCGAGGCCATGGAGGCGGCCTTTCTGGCGGTGGAAAACGCCGCACCCGGCGTGCGCCAGGGCCTGCATGGCCTGGTGCGCATCGGCACCACCGAGGGTTTTGGCAACCTGATCCTGGCGCCGCAGCTGGCCCGCTTTGCGCTGAGCCACCCGGGGCTGGTGGTGGACCTGCTGGCCCTGCCGCGCCTGGTGCACCTGTCGCGGCGCGAGGCCGACATCGTGATCTCGCTGGAGCGTCCCGCGCGCGGCGCGGTGCTGGTGGTCAAGCTCACCGACTATGTGCTGCAGCTCTATGGCGCAACCAGCTACCTGGAGCGGCACGCGCCCATCCACACCTCCGACGACCTGCGCGGCCACACCTTCATCAGCTATGTGGACGACCTGCTGTTCAGCAAGGAACTGCAGATCCTGGACGAGCTGCACCGCCCCGCGCACTTTGCGCTGCGCAGCACCAGCATCCTGGCGCAGTACGAGGCCGCGCGCGCCGGGGCGGGGCTGGCGGTGCTGCCCGCTTTTGTGGCGGCGCAAGAACCGGCGCTGGTGCCGGTGCTGCCCGGTGTGGCGCGGTTCCAGCGCACGTTCTGGATGTCCATGCCCGCCGACAACAAGCATGTGGCGCGCATACAGGCGACCTGGGCCTTTCTGCGCGAGGCGGTGGCGGCGCAGCAGGGCTTGCTTTTGCCGGGGACGGGTGCTATTTGATTCATGGCTTCTGGCGCTTTCTTGGCCTGCGCTCAGAGCTGTTTTCGCTTGAATTTGAAGCACCCAGGGTGCGTGGCGCCCGTGGGCGGCGGGATGGTGGCGTGGGTCATCTTGTTTTTGCCTTCCCTGGCCGCTCTGCATAGCATGGGGGATCGTCGCCTCCGGGGTGTTTCCCCCTGCGGCGATACGATGATGTGGAGGTGACCCGTGGCCAAGTACCGGATATTGAGCCTGGACGGCGGCGGCCTGCGCGGCCTGATCACGGCGCGGCTGCTGGCGCGGCTCAACGCCCACCCCGAGATTGCCGGCTGGCTCGACGCGGTGGACCTGTTTGCCGGCACCTCCACGGGCGGCATCCTGGCGCTGGGCCTGGCCAGCGGCAAAACGCCCGAAGAGCTGTGCGCGCTCTACCAGCAGCGGGGCGGCGTCATCTTCGACGACAGCATCTGGGACAACCTGCGCGACCTGGGCAAAACCATTGGGGCCGACTATTCGGCCAAGGGGCTCAAGGCCGAGCTGAAGAAAGTGTTCGGCACGCTGCAGCTCAAGGACCTCACCCGCAAGGTGGCCATTCCCACGTTCGATCTCGACAACGAAGAGGTGGCGGCCAAACGCACCTGGAAGCCCAAGATCTTTCACAACTTCAAAGGGGCCGACTCCGACGGCCAGCAACTGGTGGCCAGCATCGCGCTGTACACCAGCTCGGCGCCCACGTACTTTCCTTCGGCCGATGGCTACATCGATGGCGGCGTGTATGCCAACAACCCCAGCATCGTGGCGCTGGCGCAGGCCATCTCGCGGCGCAACCAGGCCACCGAGCGAGCGGCGCTGGGCGATGTGGTGCTGCTCTCGGTGGGCACCGGCGTGAGCCTTACCTACATCCAGGGCCAGACGCTGGACTGGGGCTATGCCCAGTGGGCGCAGCCGCTCATCAGTGTGCTGACCGATGGTGTGGCAGGCATCTCGGACTACCAGGCCCAGCAACTGCTGGACGACCGCTACCACCGCTTGCAGATCGTGTTCGACCCGAGCGAGACGATAGCGCTGGACGCGGTGAACAAGCTCGACCGCATGGACGAGATTGCCAGGGCGCATCCGCTGGATGCCATGCCACCTGGCGCCAGCCATTCCATCAGCCCGGTGGAATGGATTCGCACCGTGTGGCGGTAAGGGAGTCGGGCGCACGGCTTTGGGTTGCGCCCCGGCTGCACGAAGCCGGTGCGATGCCGGCCCCGGTCGCTCGCCATGTCGCTGACCGGTGTTGCAAGGCTTTTGTCAGATCTTGCCCATGAGCAACAGGATCACCAGTACCAGCACCACCAGCCCGATGCCGCCGCTGGGCCCATACCCCCACGAGCGGCTGTGGCCCCAGGTGGGCAGGGCGCCCACTAGGATGAGGATCAGAACGATCAGAAGAATCATTGAAATGGACATGGCAGCTCCTGAAAAGGGGATGACTGCATTCTTGCGGCCGGACGCAGCCGCCGGCGCAGGCGAATGGCGCGCGGGCGCGTCAGCCATTGCCGATAGGTGCGTGCCAGCGCGCCGCTGGTGGTGAGCGGCAGGCACACTGGGGTGGCTTGTGAAAAGCGGGTGGTAATTGCTATTAAAAATAGAGCTTCTGGCGCTTTCTGGATAAGTGCCAGAGGTCTTTTTTGCTGAAATTGACTGTGGCAGCAGGCGTTTAGTGCGCGCCACCCGCATCCACCGCGGTACCCCCCGCCACGCGCACGGGGCGCCTGGTCAGCCAGATCAATCCGATCAGCAGCAGGAACAGGCCGGCCGATCCCAGAAAGATGTCGTCGGCGGCGCGCGTGAAGGCCTGCTGGTCGATGAGCCGGTTGATCTGCGCCAGCGCCTGCAGCTGCGTGAGGCCCGATGCCATGAGCTGGTCCAGCGTGGCGGCAAACACGCCCTGGCCCTGCACCAGCCCCTCGGTCAGGTGCGCGTGGTGCATGGCGGCGCGGCTCTCCCACAGCGTGGTGGCAATCGAGGTGCCCATGGCCCCGGCGGTGATGCGCACGAAGTTGGACAGGCCCGCAGCCGCCGGAATGCGCTCGGGCGCAATGCCTGCCAGCGTGAGCGTGGTGAGCGGTATGAAGAAGAACGCCATGGCCGCGCCCTGCAGCAGCGTGGGGATCAGGATGTGGATGAAATCCGTTTGCACCGTGAACTGCGAGCGCATCCACAGCACCGTGCTGAACACCATGAACGCGCCCGTGGCCATGCGGCGCGGGTCCCACTGGCCCACCTTCTTGCCCACCAGCGGCGTGAGCAGGATGGCGAAAACGCCCACCGGCGCCAGCGCCATGCCGGCCGAGGTGGCGGTGTAGCCCATCCACTGCTGCAACCACAGCGGCAGCAGCACCACGTTGCCGAAGAACAGCGCGTAGGCCACCGACAGGGCCAGCACGCCGAAGGTGAAGTTGCGGCCCTTGAAGAGCTTGAGGTCCACCACCGGGTGCTTGTCGGTCAGCTCCCACACCAGAAACACGGCAAATGCCACCACGGCGACCACGGCCATCAGGATGATTTCACTGGAGGCAAACCAGTCCAGCTCCTTGCCCTTGTCGAGCATGAGCTGCAGCGCCCCCACCCACAGCACCAGCAGCGACAGGCCCACGGTGTCGATGGGCAGCTTGCGCGTGGGTGTTTCGCGCTTCTGGTAAATGCCCCAGGTCAGGGCGGCGGCCAGCAGGCCCACGGGCACGTTGATGTAGAAGATCCACGGCCACGCGATGTTGTCGGTGATCCAGCCGCCCAGCAGCGGCCCCACCACGGGGGCGACCAGCGTGGTCACGCCCCACAGGGCCAGGGCGGTGCCCGCCAGCGCGTGCGGGTAGCTGGCCAGCAGCAGGGTCTGGGACAGCGGAATCATGGGACCGGCCACCAGGCCCTGCAACACGCGGAACACCACCAGCATCTCCAGCGACGAGGCAAAGCCGCACAGCCACGAGGTCAGCACAAACAGCAGCACGCTCATGGTGAACAGCCGCACCGCGCCAAAGCGCTGGGTGAGCCAGCCGGTGAGCGGCACCGAGATGGCGTTGGCCACGCCAAAGCTGGTGATGACCCAGGTGCCTTGGCCGGGGCTCACGCCCAGGTCACCGGCGATGGCGGGAATGGAGACGTTGGCAATCGACGAGTCCAGCACGTTCATGAACGTGGCCAGCGACAGCGACAGCGTGCCCAGCAGCAGGGCGGTGCCGTGCAGCGGCGGGTGCGCTGCGGGCGCAGCCGGGGTAGCAGGCGCAGGTGGCTGGGCCGGGCCGGCGGTGGGGTTGGCGGCAGTCATGCGGGCCTTGGCTTACTGCACCACGGCAGCGCACAGGGGCGCTGCGGCCAGCGGGGCGGCCAGCGCGGCAGTGGTGGGCGCGGTGGACTTGCGTGCGGTGGGTACCGTGCCTGCCTGCGCCTTGCGGCCCAGGTTGGCGGCGATGATGCGTGCCACATCGGCATCCGCGGCCTTGAGCTGTTCGTCAAACACCGTGGTGGCGGCCACGGGCGCGGTGCGCTGGGTGTCGGCCAGGGTCTTGCCGCTCTGGTCGGCCGTGTTCACTTTCACTTCCATCGACAGGCCCACGCGCAGGGCGTGTTCGGCCACTTCCCTGGGGTCCAGCGCAATGCGCACGGGCACCCGCTGCACCACCTTGATCCAGTTGCCGGTGGCGTTCTGTGCGGGCAGCAGCGCAAAGGCCGCGCCCGTGCCGGCGCCCAGGCCGGCAATGCTGCCGTGGTAGGTGACCCTGGTGCCGTACACATCGGCCACCAGTTCGGCCGGCTGGCCCATGCGCAGGTTCTGCAGCTGGCTTTCCTTGAAATTGGCATCCACCCACAGGTCGTTCAGCGCCACCAATGTCATCAGCGGTGATCCGGCCTGCACGCGCTGGCCCACCTGCACGCCGCGCTTGGCCACATGGCCGTCGAGCGGGGCCACCAGCTGGGCGCGCTGCACGGCCAGGTAGGCCTCGCGCACGCGGGCCGCGGCGCGCAGGACGTTGGGGTGCTGCTCGATCGTGGTGCCTTCGGTCTGCGTCTGGCTGGCGGCCAGTTGCTCTTGCGCGGCCAGCACGGCCGACTGGGCCGCGGCCACGGTGCTTTTGGCGGCGGTGAGCTGGGCACTGGCGTGCTGGAATTCCTCCTTGCCCACGGCGCCGCTGGCCATCAACGGGGCGCGGCGGTTCACGTCGTCCTGCAGGCGGGCGGCATCGGCCCGGGCGCGCGCCAGGTCGGCCTGGCGCAGGCTCACCTGGGCCTGGAGGGTGGAATTGTTGGCATACAGCGTGCGCACCTCGCGCACGGTTTGCGCCAGCTGGGCCTCGGCCTGGTCCAGCGCCACGCGGGCGTCGGCCGGGTCGAGCTGGACCAGCAGCTGGCCCGCGCGCACGTAGTCGGTGTCGTCCGCACCAATCGACACCACGGTGCCACCCACCTGGGGCGTGATCTGCACCACGTTGCCGGCCACATAGGCGTTGTCGGTGGTCTCGGCGTGGCGCGCATTGAACCAGTGCCAGCCGCCCCAGCCCAGCGCCGCAATGGCCACGGCGGCGGCAATCACGGTCAGGCCGCGGCGGCGGGCGGTGCTGGCGTCGTGGGAGGTAAGGGGTTCGCTCATGGCGGTGATCTTTCAGGACTGTGTTGTTTGTGGTTTTTGAAGAAGGGGCTGTTCATTGCCTGCTAGGTACGCGACTGGCCCGCCCGAGGCCAGTGCACCCGTGGAACTGGCTTTGCCAGGCCACCGGGTGCGTCCCCTCCCGCGAAGAGAGAGAGGGGGAAGACGCGAAGCGGCTCAGGGGGTGTCTCATAAGGCCGTGTCATCCGTCCAGCCGCCGCCCAGGGCCTTCATCAGCACCAGGCGCGTATCAAGCTGGCGGGCACGCAGGTCCACGGCCATGCGGCGTTGGGCCAGCACCTGGCTTTCGGTGCTGAGCACCACCAGGTAGTTGCCCAGGCCTGCCCGGTAGCGCTCCTGGGCAAAACGGTAGGCCTTCTCCGCGCTGGCCATGGCATCGTCCTGCAGCGTTTGCTGGCGGGTCAGCGATTGGACGGAGGCCATGGCATCGCCCGCTTCCTTGACCGCATCGAGCACGGCGCTGTTGTACAGGGCAATGGCTGCATCCAGCTCGGCCTGGCGGCCGCCGAGCTGGGCGCGCAGGCGGCCGCCATCAAAAATCGGCAGGCGCAGGGCGGGTGTCACGCCCATCTGGCGCGAGCCGGCGTTGAAAAGCGGGTCGAGCCCCAGCGCATTCAGGCCGATGAAGGCGCCAATGTTGATGTTTGGATAGAACTCGCTCTTGGCGCTGTGCACGCCCTGGATGGCGGCTTCCACGCGCCAGCGGGCTGCCACCACGTCGGGGCGGCGGCCCAGCAGGTCGGCGCCCAGCACCTCGGGCACGGTGGCGGGTTGCAGCGCAGTGAGCCGGGGCGTGAGGGCGGGCAGCGCACCGGGCGCCTGGCCGGTGAGCACCGCCAGCTGGCGGCGGGCCAGGGTGATCTGTTCCTGAAGCGCCTCGATCTGGGTGCGTGCGTCGGGCACGGCGGCCTGGGCCTGGGTGAGTTCGACCTGGCTGTCCAGGCCGGCGGCGGTGCGCTCTTGCGTCAGCTGGCGTTGCTCTTCACGCTGCTCCAGTGCCCGGGCAGCCACGTCGCGCTGCGCCACCAGCCGGGCCAGCGCCACATAGCTGCGGCCTACCTGGGCGGCCAGCGCGTTGGCGGCAGCGGCGGCATCGGCCTGCGCAGCGCGGGCCTGGCCCAGCGCGGCCTGCAGTTCGGCCGCATGCTGGCCAAAAAAGTCGGGCGACCAGCTCAGCGATGCCTGCACCGTGCCGCTGTTGTAGGTGTTGCCGGCAATGGGTGCGGGCACCAGGCCGTTGGCGGAATAGCGCTGGCGCGCGGCGTCCACACCCAGGGTGGCTTGCGGGCCATGGGTGGCTTCGCGCGCCTGGCTCAGGGCCACGGCCTGCTCCAGCCGGGCGCGGCTCACGGCCAGGCTGGGGTTGCCTTGCAGGGCCTGGTCGACCAAGGTGTCGAGCTGCCCGTCCCCCAGTGCCGTCCACCATCGCGCAGGGACTGCGGTCTGTGTTGCCGCTGGCGCGTCGGCCAGGCCCAGCGCGGCGGGCGTGGTCGGGGTCAGTGGTGTATGCAATGCACCCGGGCTGGCACACCCTGTGATGAAAAGTGCACAGGCCAGCGCAACGGCCAGGGGGGCAGGGTGGCCTGGCGCGCCAGCCCATCGCGAAAAGACAGAACGGTGCATGGAGGGGGCGTTCGAAGAAAGTGGAGGACCTGGCTTACCCGGCCGCCGTGTCGGGCGGTGGGGTCTGTTGCCGCAGGGCATCGCCATTGGCCAGCATGCGGCGCAGCATGTTCAGCAGCAACTGCCATTCGTCATGGGTGAAGCCGACCAGGTGGCCGTTGAGCACGTCGGCCAGCACGCGCGGCACCTTGGCGGCCACCACCTGGCCTTCGTCGGTGAGCGTGAGGTGCACCACGCGGCGGTCGGCGGTAGAGCGCTCACGCCGCACCAGCCCCTTGGCTTCCAGGCGGTCCAGCGTGCGCGTCATGGAGGCCGGGTCGGTCTCCAAATCACGCGCCATGCTGGCCAGCGTGGCGTTTTCGCAGAGCCTCATCTTGTACAGCGGCAACCACTGTGCATAGGTCAGGTCGTGGCAGGCGAGCTGGCCATCGGCTTGCGAGCGGATGGACGATGTCACCTTGCGCATCAGGTAGCCCACGCTGTCGGCGGGCTGCATGTGATCGGGGTGGTAGAAGCCCCGGCTGCCATGTTTTTCGGGCAAATCAGACATGCCGCGAATTTAATTGACTAGACAATCATTGTCTTGGCAATCATTGAAGGTAGACGTCCCGACAGGGTTATTGCGCAGCCTGGGATTTTGTTGCGGAGAGTGGATAACGTCGTGGTCCGCGCAGCCAAGCCACTGAACCGGCGACACCGCATGGGCGATGGCGGCGTGAAACCCCTGGCCTACCCCAGCAGCGCCACCACCAAGGTCAGAACACCCAGCACCAGGTTGACGCCCACCCAGGTGCGGATGCCGGCCAGCGCCTTGCCGCCGACGGGCCAGTCGGACGCGGCCACGGCGCGCTGCAGGCGCTTGAACAGGATGAGCCGGATATGGCCGAAGATGGCCACCATCAACAGCCCGAGCGTGGCCATCACGGTCCAGGCCATGGGCATGGCAAAGCGGCCACCCGATTGCGCGGCCTCGCGCGCCGACTGGCCGATCATCCACAACCCGCTGGCCAGCACCAGCACCACGGCCACCAGCACGGCGGCAAAAAAGCGCTGCAGCACCTGGTGCATGAGCCGCACGCGCGCGGCGGGCTCCAGCGCCTGGGCTGCGGGGCGCAGGAAAAAGTGGGCAAAGACCATGCCGCCGATCCAGACGATGATGGACAGGAGGTGGATCAGTTTCAGGCTGGCGTAAAGCATGGTGCGGGGCTCATGAAGGATAGGGGAAGGCTGAAAATACTGGATTACCGGCTGTGCAGCATGGGTGCGGTGCGCTGGGCTCACAAGCCGTGGGGTATTGCGGCGTAACGGCATTGTTGCGCATTACTGCATTACGTATTGGGGGGGGGAACGGTTGCAGCTGGACGCCCTGAGTAACCGGCGATTGGGCAGGCGCGTGAGCGGATCGTAAAAAGCGAGGTAGCGGATTTCTTCTTCGTCGGCCTTGCGCTGGTGGAAGCCACCGCGCCCAGAAAAAGCGGTGTACCGCCCGGCGGAGCGGGGCCAAAAACCGGCGCCCGCAACACAAAGGCCGTGCGATGGTCTTTTTCTTGCATCAAGTCAAAAGGCGCGGATACCACCGTTTTACCAGTGTCGCGGCTGTAATGCATGGCCGACAGATTGGCGGGTTGGACACTGATGTCCAGGCCCAGCACGCCTGTGCAGCCCTCCTCGGGCCACAGGTACTCAGCCACAAAATATTCGGGGCGCGCACCCGCAGGGTGGATGGCAAAGTCGGGCAGCCCCTGTGGGTTGATCGACGTGTCGGCCCGCACACGCGCCTCGAACGCGGTGCGCTGTTCGGCAGTCACATAGCGGGTGAACGAAAGGTTGCGCACACTGGGGTAGCGCTGGTTTACATTCAGTTCGCGGAGCGGCACGCTCGAACTCGGCGCGGCTGAGCACGGGGTTGACCATAAACAGGCTGCGCAGACTATTGACAATTTCGGTGTGCGTGGCCATGCGCGGGGCCAGCGCGCCCGAAAACGCCCGCGTTTCCTGCAGGAAGCGGGCCTCGGAAATCGTTGCCACCGACCGCGCGCCTGCTGCTGCGCCAGCAACAAGGTCGTCAAAAGCCCCACCACAGCGACGGAGATGCCGAGCAGCCAATGCCGCTGGTGGATCGAGTTACCGGTGGAGACTCTTAAAGGGGGACGCGTTGCAGGACGACAGACGGGTGATGGGGCGACAACGAAAAAAACGCAAGGAAACGGTCCCCAAGAATAGCGGTAATTTCTGGCCAGAACCTGCTGCAGTGGCACAAAGCAACGTACAAGGCATTGTCTGTGCCTCCCCGTCCTGCAGCTCCCACCAGCCTCATGCGCAGGCACAATGGAGTCGTCATTCGCAGCACCCAGAGCCCCATGCCCGCTTTTCATCCGGCTTGCCGGAATTTTCTGTTTTTGCGATGAAGGCCCTTGCCCCCCCGAACATCGTGGACCTGCTGCTTGACGCCGTATGCATCGTCAAGACCGACAGTTCCATCGTGTATGTCAGTCCGGCATTCGAGCGAATCTTTGGCTATGCCCCCGAAGAGGTCATCGGCAAGCGCATGCTGGACATGGTGCACCCGGAAGATCTCGCCGCCACCCTGGGCCAAGCCCAGCAAGTGACCGAAGGCCAGCTCCAGCTGCATTTCGAGAACCGCTATGTGCGCAAGGATGGGCAGATCGCCCACGTCCGCTGGACGGCGCGCTGGGTGGAAGACCAGCAGGTGCGCCTGGCGGTGGCCCACGACATCACCGAGCGCAAGCGCACCGAGTCGCTACAGTCGGCCATCTATTCCATCTCGGAGGCTGCGCATGCAGCAGAAGACCTGGTCTCGCTGTTTGCGCACATCCACCAGACCATCGGCACGCTCTTGCCCGCCTCCAATTTTTCGGTGGCGCTGCATGACCGCCTGGACGACACGGTCAGCTTTCCCTACCACGTGAACGAGCGCCATCCGGCACCCGCACCGCGCCCACTGGATGCCGAAACGCTGTGCTCCCACGTCATCCGCAAGGGCCAGACCCTGCTGCTCACGCCCGACAGCCTGCCCCCCGCAACGCCGCACATGTCAACCGCCCCCCGGCCGCTTTACTGGCTGGGTGTTCCGCTGCACACACCGGCGGGCGTGATGGGCGCATTGGTGCTGCAAGGCTACTCCGAGGAAGCGCGTTACTCCGAGCGGGACGAGGAGCTGCTGCAATTCATCTCGACCCAGGTGGCGTCTGCCATAGAACGCACCCAGATGCGCAAGCGCCTGCTGCAGATGGCGCAATACGACCAGCTCACGCACCTGCCCAACCGCCAGCTGTTTCTTGACCGCCTGAAAACCGCACTGACCCGGGCGCAGCGCGACCAAACCTTGCTGTCGCTGCTGTTTGTGGACCTGGACCGCTTCAAACAGGTGAACGACACACTGGGCCACGCGATAGGAGACTTGCTGCTGCAGCGCGTGGCACAGCGCCTGCTGGAATGCGTGCGTGCCTCGGACACGGTGGCACGCCTGGGCGGCGACGAGTTTGTCTTGCTGGTCGAAAGCAGCCATGCGGTCGAATATGCAACCGCGGTGGCAGAAAAGATCCTGGCGGCATTCAACAAACCCTTTGATCTGGATGGCAACCAGGTGCCCATGTGGCCCAGCATCGGCATTTCCATCTACCCGAACCACGGTAGCAACGAAAGCCTGCTGCTCAGCCATGCCGACGCCGCGATGTACCAGTCCAAGAAAAGCGGCGGCAACCAGGTGCGCATCGCCGACACCACCGCTGCGCCCAACCCGGCGCCGCAGGAAAAGCTGCCATCAGGTGCGCCACGCTGACACGCTGGCCTATGGCGTGGAAACCGAAGCGCAGCGCGAGTTCCTGGCCCGCAACCATTGCCACACTTGGCAGGGCTTTTTGCTGTGTCCACCACTGCCGGCGGCCGAGTTCGAGGCGCTGGTGCTGCACACCAATGGCCCGCACCTGCGGCAGACGTAGGCGAAGCTGCATCCGTTGCGCTGCTCTCAGAGCCTGTTTACGATCTTCTGCATAGCAAAGCCAAGAAGGCCAAGTGGATGAACTGCAGACTGGTGTTCAGTAACCGCTCGCA